>NZ_MLQM01000003.1:0-103470 GCF_001854525.1 Mycobacterium talmoniae | reverse complement strand
CCCCCCACCCCCCACCCCCCGCAACTCCTCGCCCGCGCCAGATGTCTCTAAGAGCCAGCGCCATCAGCGGCGCAATGCGCTGGGTCGCCTCGCTATTCGGAGTGGGTTGGCGCAGCGCCGCTTTGGCGGCCGCGGCCAGCTCGCTGCAACTGGCGAAACGGCGGCCCGGGTCTTTGGCGAGCGCGGTCGCGAGCACGCCGTCCAGCGCCGGTGACAACCATCCCGCGATCTCGCTGACCCGCGGCGGCGGCTGATGCAGGTGGGCCTTCATCACCGCGGCCTGCCCGCCGGCATCGCCGAACGGCGTCTTGCCGGTCAGCATCCGAAACAGCGCGCAGCCCAACGAGTACTGGTCGGCGCGGCGGTCCACGGTGGCGCCGCTCAGCGCCTCCGGTGGCGCGTAGGAGACGGTGGCCATCACCTGGCCGGTGCCGGTCAGGCTGGCGTCGTCAAACGCCCGGGCGATGCCGAAGTCTCCCAACAGCACCCGCTCCTCGGGGCCGACCTCGCCCGACAGCAGGAAGTTCGCGGGTTTGACGTCGCGGTGCAGCACGTTGTGCCGGTGGGCGTAGTCGAGCGCTTTGGCGACCTCGCCGGCGATGTGGACCGCCCGCTCCGGGGTCATCTGCCCGGCGCGCAGCGCGGCGTCGGCGTCGGTGCCGTCGACGAACTGCATGGCGATCCACAGCTGACCGTCTTCGGTTTGGCCGCGCCGGTGAATCGACACGATGTTGGGATGGTCCAGCTGGGAGGCCACGTCGGCTTCACGGATGAACCGGGCCCGAAACCCCTTATCCCGCGACAACTCGGCCGACAGCAGTTTCATTGCCTCACGGCGGGGGAGTTCGGGGTTGGCCACCAGATAGACCGCACCCATGCCGCCCTCGCCGAGGACTCGCTCGATGCGGTATCCGGCGATCAGTGATCCGACGGCGAGCATGCGCTACCGGGGGGACGGCGACGGGCGGAGGGCGGTCATCGGGCAAATATATCGTCGCCAGCCAATGCTGGTGGGACGGCTAGGACCGAGCCAAGCCGTCACACGTAACGGTTCGGTCTCGGTGCGCCTCCGCTGGTCGAGCCGCCCCGCCTTCTAACATCAGCCACAATGACAACAGAAACCTCATGGGCATCACGGGTCGCGGGTCTGGTGGTTGTGCTGGTGACGGTGGCCGCCGCGGCGGCCTGCACCCCGCGCCCGGACGGCCCCGCGCCGGCCGCCGAGCAGTTCTTTGCGGCGTTGGCCACCGGCGACACCGCGACCGCGGCCCAGCTCACCGATGACCCCGGCGCGGCCCGCGAGGCGCTCAACGCGGCGTGGGCCGGGCTGCAAGCCAACCGGCTGGACGCGCAGGTACAGGGCGCGAAATACAGCGAGGACACCGGCAGCGTCGACTACCGCTACACCTGGCAGCTGCCCAAGAACCGGGCCTGGACCTACGACGGTCAGCTCAAGATGGTGCGCAACGAGGGGCGCTGGCAGGTGCGCTGGACCACCACCGGGCTGCATCCTCGGCTGGGGGAGCGCCAGACGTTTGCGTTGCGGGCCGACCCGCCGCGGCGAGCCTCGGTCAACGAGGTTGGCGGCACCGACGTGCTGGTGCCGGGCTACCTGTACCACTACCAACTGGATGCCACCCGGGCGGGCCGCACCCTGATGCACACCGCGCGCGCGGTGGTCGAGGCGCTGCACCCGTTCGACGACGCCTTCAACGACCCGCAGCGGCTCGCCGAAGAGGCCAGTTCGTCGACCCATCCGGTGGACCTGATCACGCTGCGCACCGACGACAACAACCGGGTCGCCCCGGCGATCGGTCAGTTGCCGGGCGTGGTGGTTACCCCGCAAGAAGCGATGTTGGCCACCGACGACCACTTCGCGCCCACGGTGGTCAACCAGGTCAAGGAGCAGGTGGCCAGCGAACTAGACGGTGAGGCGGGTTGGCGGGTGGTCAGCGTCAACCAGAACGGCGTCGACGTGGCGGTGTTGCACGAGGTGGCGCCCTCGCCCGCGCCGTCGATCACCATCAGCCTGGATCGCGCCGTGCAGAACGCCGCCCAACACGCGGTGGACACCCGCGGCGGCAAGGCGATGATGGTGGTGATCCGCCCGTCGACCGGGGAGATCTTGGCCGTCGCGCAGAACGCCGGCGCCGACGCCGACGGCCCGCTGGCCACCACCGGGCTGTTCCCGCCGGGATCGACGTTCAAGATGGTGACCGCGGGCGCGGCGATGGAACGCGATATGGCCACCCCGAACACCCTGCTGGGCTGCCCCGGCGAGATCGACATCGGCCAGCGCACGATTCCCAATTACGGCGGCTTCGACCTGGGGGTGGTGCCGATGGCGCGCGCCTTCGCCAGTTCCTGCAACACCACGTTCGCCGAATTGGCCAGCCGGATGCCGCCGCGGGCGTTGTCGCTGGCCGCCGCGCAGTACGGGCTGGGGCTCGACTATCAGGTGGAGGGCATCACCACGGTGACCGGCTCGGCGCCGCCGACGGTGGACCTGGCCGAGCGCACCGAGGACGGCTTCGGTCAGGGCAAGGTGCTGGCCAGCCCGTTCGGTGTGGCACTGATGGCCGCCACGGTCGCGGCCGGCAGGACCCCGGTGCCCCAGCTCATCGAGGGGCGGCCCACGACGCTCACCGGGGAGGCCACCCCGATCACCGACAAAATCCTCGACGGGCTGCGGCCGATGATGCGGCTGGTGGTGACCAACGGCACCGCGAAGGACATTGCCGACTGCGGCGAGGTGTACGGGAAGACCGGTGAGGCCGAATTCGACGGCGGCTCGCATTCCTGGTTCGCCGGATACCGCGGTGATATGGCGTTCGCGGCGCTGATCGTCGGGGGCGGCAGCTCGGAGTACGCGGTCCGGATGACCAAGGTGATGCTGCAAAGCCTGCCGGGCGACTACCTGGCGTAACCCGCGGCCGGCCGGCCCCGCCGACCAGCTCCTCGCACCCCACACCGGCGTCGGCAGCGGTAAGTTGCGGGGGAGATCGACGACAGGAACGGCCATGACAGCATTCGACGGGGATTCGGCCCCCGCGTTGCGCATCTCGGACGCCGACCGCAACGGCACGCTGCGTCGGCTACACAACGCGGTCGCGCTCGGGCTGATCGATATCGGTGAATTCGAGGAACGCTCGGCGCAGGTGTCGCAGGCCCGGATGCGCGCCGAACTCGACACCCTGGTCGGGGATCTGCCCGGGCCGCGCTCGATCGTCACCTCGGCCGCCGACCGGGTGGAGCTGCGCGGCTGGGCCGGCTCGCTCAAACGGCACGGCGAGTGGATTGTCCCGACCCGGTTGGCGTTGGTGCGCCGGCTGGGCTCGGTGGAGTTGGATCTGGTCAACGCCCGCTTCGCCGGCCCCGTCGTCGTCATCGAACTCGATATGCGGTTCGGTTCGGTGGAGATCCGGCTGCCCGACGGTGCCAGCGCCTCAATCGACGACGTAGAGGTCTACCTCGGCAGCGCGCGGGAGCACCGCACGAATGCGCCGGCGGAAGGCACACCCCATGTGGTGCTGACCGGACGGGTGGTGGGTGGCTCGGTCGACATCAAAGGCCCGCGTCGCCGGTCCTGGCTCAGCCGCCGCCGACCTCGCCGCTAGCGGCCGAACAACGCCGTCCCGGCCCGCGCCAGTCGGTCCCATCCGCGGGGGCGGCCCAGCAGCTTGACCACCAGTGGGCTGGCGTCGAAATAGGACACCCGTTCGGCGATCCGACCGCCGGTGAAAGTGAACCGATCGACCGCATCCCACGCGATCGGCTTGCCGCCATAGGTTCCGCTCAGCGTGAACTCGATGAACACCCGGTGTTCGTCGTGGGCGACGGCGTGCACCTCGGCGTGCAGGTCGGGGACCAGCGTGAATAGCCGCTGAAACGCCTCCCGGCAGGCCTGCTTGCCGCGCAGCGTGCCCATCAGCGGCTGGATCAGCACGATGTCGTCGTCCCACAACGCTTCGTGCTTGGCCAGGTCGGGGGTGCGCCAGGTGTCGGCGAACCGCTCGGCGAAGCGTGTGGCGAACTCGGCGTCGACGTCGTCACGGGCCATAGAGTGAATCTAGCCGGTAGCGGTGCCTATTAAGCTGGCAGAATGCCCACCCGCTCTGCGCTGTCGCCCGGCGTGCTCTCCCCGACGCTGCCGGTGCCCAAATCCATCGAACGCCCGGAATACGTCGGCAAACCCACCGCCCGCGAGGGCAGCGAGCCCTGGGTGCAGACGCCCGAGGTGATCGAGAAGATGCGGGTGGCCGGACGGATCGCCGCGGGCGCCCTGGCTGAGGCCGGCAAGGCCGTTGCGCCCGGGGTGACCACCGACGAGCTCGACCGGATCGCCCACGACTACATGGTCGACCACGGCGCCTATCCGTCGACGCTGGGCTACAAGGGCTTTCCCAAGTCGTGCTGCACGTCGCTGAACGAGATCATCTGTCACGGGATCCCCGACTCGACGGTGATCGAGGACGGCGACATCGTCAACATCGACGTCACCGCCTACATCGACGGGGTGCACGGTGACACCAATGCGACGTTCTTGGCCGGTGACGTGTCCGAGGAGCATCGGCTGCTCGTCGAGCGCACCCGCGAGGCGACGCTGCGCGCTATCAAAGCGGTCAAACCCGGGCGTTCCCTGTCGGTGGTCGGGCGGGTCATCGAGTCGTACGCAAACCGGTTCGGCTACAACGTCGTTCGTGATTTCACCGGGCACGGGATCGGCACCACGTTTCACAACGGGCTGGTGATTCTGCATTACGATCAGCCGGCCGTCACCACGGTCATCGAGCCGGGGATGACGTTCACCATCGAGCCGATGATCAACCTCGGCGCGTTGGACTACGAGATCTGGGACGACGGCTGGACGGTGGCCACCACCGACGGCAAGTGGACCGCCCAGTTCGAGCACACCCTGGTGGTGACCGACGACGGCGCCGAGATCCTGACCCTGCCGTGACGCTTTCCCCGCGTCTGCTCGCCGCGCCAACGTGACCGCGGGCGCGCTGCTGGTGGCCGGCACCAGCTCCGACGCCGGCAAGTCGCTCGTGGTCGCGGGGCTATGCCGGCTGTTGGCGCGCAAGGGGGTTCGGGTGGCGCCGTTCAAGGCGCAGAACATGTCCAACAACTCCGTGGTCACCGTCGACGGCGGCGAGATCGGCCGCGCGCAGGCCATGCAGGCCCGGGCCGCCGGACTCGCGCCCAGCATCCGGTTCAACCCGATCCTGCTCAAACCGGGCAGCGACCGCACCTCCCAGCTGGTGGTCCGCGGACGCGTCGCCGACTCGGTCAGCGCCGCCGACTACCACACCCATCGGTCCAAGCTGGCCGACGTCGTCGCCGCCGAGTTGACCTCGCTGCGCACCGAGTTCGACGCGGTGATCTGTGAGGGCGCCGGATCGCCGGCCGAAATCAACCTGCGTGCAACCGATCTGGCCAACATGGGGCTGGCACAGGCCGCTGAGCTGCCGGTGCTCCTGGTCGGCGACATCGACCGCGGCGGGCTGCTGGCGCATCTGTTCGGCACGGTCGCGATCTTGCACCCCACCGACCAGCGGCTGATCGCCGGGTTCATCGTGAACAAGTTCCGCGGCGACCCGGATCTGTTGGCGCCCGGTCTGCGCCAGCTCGCCGAACTCACCGGCCGCCCCACCTACGGGGTGCTGCCCTACGCCGAGGAGCTGTGGCTGGACGCCGAGGATTCGGTGTCGGTGCGCGCGCACCGGGTGCTGGGCACCCCGCAGCCACCCCGCGGCCGGCAGTGGCTGCGGGTGGCCGCACTGCGGCTGCCCCGGATCTCCAACTCGACCGATGTGGAGGCGCTGGCCTGCGAACCGGGGGTGCTGGTGCGGTGGGTGACCGATCCCGCCGACCTCGCCGACGCCGACGTGATCGTGCTGCCGGGCAGCAAGGCCACCGTCGCCGATCTGGCCTGGCTGCACGAGACGGGCCTGGCCGAACCGGTCGTGGCGCACGCCGCGGCGGGCCGGCCGGTGCTGGGCATCTGCGGCGGCTTCCAGATGCTGTGTCGGTCCATCGACGATCCGGTGGAAACCCGCGCCGGCCGGGTCGACGGGCTGGGCCTGCTGGACGCCGACATCGTGTTCACCGCCGACAAGGTGCTCCGGCATTGGCAGCAACCGTTCACCGGCTACGAGATCCACCATGGTCGGCTGGCGCGCTGCGCCGAGTCGGCGTGGTTCGAGGCGGCCGGGTCCCCGCACGGCTATCGCCGCGGCCCGGTATTCGGGACCCATTGGCACGGGCTGTTCGACAACGACGCGTTTCGGCGGGACTGGTTAACCGCCGCGGCGGTCGCCGCGGGCCGGGACGGCTTCGTGGTCGCCGACGACGTCGACGTGGCCGCCCGCCGGGATGCGCAGTTGGACGTGATGGCCGATCTGCTGATCGCCCACCTCGACATCGATGCGATCACCGAGTTGCTCGACACCGGGCCACCGGCGCGACCCACCGTGGCGACCACAGTGCAGGTGGGCGCCGGGGTGCCGCACCGGTGCTGCGACACTGACTAACCGTGCGAGATCGGTTGCTCGACGGGCCATGGTGGCTGCGCTGGTTGGTGCGGTCGCTGGTGACGGTGATCGGCGTCAGCGCCTACTACGCGTTGCTCTTTCCGTTGACCCCTCGCGCGATGGGATGGGGCGGGGCAACGGTCTGGCTGGCCGGCGTCAGCCTGGCATTCGGCGCGGCCGTCACCGCGCTGTATGCACCGACATCACGCGGGTATCGCGCCGCGCTGGCCGGGCTCAGCGGACCGCAGCGGCGGCAAGCCGTCCGGTCACTGCGGCGCGGTGGCATTCCCGACGATCCCGCGGTCGTGGCGGCCGCGCTGCGTCTCGGGGCGCTGCTGGACGCCTACCGGCAGCGCATGTCGTGGTTGCAGCGGACATCGCCGTGGTGGTTATCGGCTCTGGCGCTCGGCGCGCTGACTGTGGCCTTCGCCGGCGGCCTGCGACAACGCTGGGTGTACGCCGCGGTGGCGGTGGCCGTGGTCGCCGTATCGCTGCGGACGCGAAACGCCCGGCGCCGCCGACAACACCGCCTGGAATTGCTGCGCGCGGCGGTCGGCCCCGATCGTGCGCCGGCGCTCGACCAGGATGTCAGCGCGGCGTCGCCGCCGCGCACCGTGCCGATGGTGGCCCTGCTGGTGGTCTTCACCGCGGCCTTTGGGCTCCCGATCTATTTATGGCCGTCACGGCAATTCAGGGCGGACTGTCGCACCGCCGACGGCCTGGTGAGGTTTCTCTTCGAGCACCAGGCCCTGCTCGATCCGCAGTCGATCACCCGGGACGAGCCGACTTTCGGCGACTACCAGGATTGGTCCGATCACCTCCAGTCCTACTCATCGCGGATATCTGTCGCTGAGCTGGCGCCGCACGCGCAGCGTATCGCCGCGCTGGGTAAACAAGCGGTGGCGCAGGTGCGTGATATCCGCGAGAGCCCGGCAGGCATGGCCGCATCGGAGGTGGCTCGTCGGCAAGCCATCTACCGGGACACCGTCGTAGGCCTGGTCGACCAGGACAACGCGGTGTCCAGCGTGTGTCACCCGTGGCCTAGCTGACGATATCTGCTGCCCGCCAATCGCTTGCAGCCCACCGCCGGGGCTGATCCACCGGCCCGTTTAACTCAGCCGGAAGTAAACCGCGCACCACGGCGCGGGTCGGCGGCAAAGCACTGCAATTCCGCACGATCATGCGCGGCCGCCTCGGCTTTTGTGCCCGGTAGGACGTTCAACATCCGTTGACGGTGCGGTGGCGCGCTTCTACCGTGGCGTCTGATAGCCGGGAACTGGGAAATCCCCTTCGCCCGGTCGGATTTCGGTAACTAGAACCTGCTCGGGTGCGGTGACGTCGCGCGACGAGTTCGAGGAGTTGTGCGGGTGTCGGACGGGATGGTTGACCGCCGCACGCTGTTGCGTGCCGGTGTCGCCGGGCTCGGCGGAGTGGCGCTGAGCGCGGTGTTGGCGTCGTGCGGCGCCGCCACCGCGCGGGAGAAGCGGGCCAAGGTCGAAGACACCCAGAAGGGGACCGCCGGCGCGGTGATTCGGCCGATTGCGGAGCGGTACGGCCTGCTTGGCTCGCTGGCGGTGTCCTACGTGGCCGGCACCGGTCCGGGGGATGTCCAAAACAAGCTGCTGTCGGGCGCGCTGAACACCGCGAGCATGGGACCGATCGGCGCCGTCGTCGCCAACAACGCCGGCGCCGCGCTGACCGTGTTCAGCACCAGCCTGAACAACCATGTGCGATGGCTCGTCCCGGACAACAGCCCGTATCGCACCCCGGCCGATCTGCGCGGCAAACCCATCGCGACACCACCGAACAACAGCGACGCCTACCGTTCGGCGCAGCTGGCCGCGGCCGTGAACGGTATCGAGTTCAACAAGGACTACGAGATCCACCAGGGGGCGGTGCTGGCGGGCCTGGCGCTGTTCAATCGCGGCGACGTGGAGGGCATTCTCACCATCGAGCCCAACGCGACCCGTCTGGTGGCCAAGGGAGCGCGGCAACTGGCGACCGTGGACGACCTCTGGCGCCAGGGGACTGGGCGCTCGGAGCCGTTGCTGCTCAACGGGCAAGGCGCCCAGTCGGAGTGGGTGAAGCAAAACCTCGACGTCGCCGTGGCGCTCGCCGAACTCCGGCTGGATACCCATCGCAAAATCCACGAACGGCCGCAGATCCTGGCGGAGCTGGCCGACTACTACGGGATCCCGGCCACCGAGAAGGAGGCGATCAGGTTGCTGCCGCAGCGCCTCGTCGACCTCTACCCGGTCGAATGGGGTCGGGCCGCGGCGTCGAGCATGGACACCCAGATAGCGACCGCCGTGCAGTACGGGCTGCTACCCAAAGCGCCGGCGGCGCCCATCTACTCGAATCTGACCTCATGACGGTCCGCAGCGTCGTCGCGCCACAGGCACTGCCGAACACGGCACCGCAGCCGGCCCGGCGCCGCACCCGCCGGGCCTGGCCGCAAGCGATCTGGCCGCCCGCCTTGTTTGTGGCGACGCTAGCCGCCGGTTGGCAGCTGATGGCCATGCAACTGGACAACGTCTTGGTACCCGGCCTGCCCGCGATCGCCAGGGCGCTGGTCACCACCGTCGCGGGCGGGCATTTCCTGTCCGCGTTGGGAATCACCTTGCTGCGGGTGGCGTTGGGCTTCACGCTGGCGTTCGTCGTGTCGCTTGCCGTCGGGATCGGGATGGGGCGCAACGCCGTGGCCCGCCGCTTTTTCGAACCCGCTGTGCTGCTCGGCCTTACGGTGCCGAGCCTGATCTGGGCGCTGCTGTGCGTGATCTGGTTCGGCGTCGGCTTGACCAACCCGGTGATCGCGGTGGCGCTGTCGGCCGCGCCGGCGCTGACCTTGAACGTTTATCAAGGCGTCGCGTCGCTGTCCGGGGAACTGGCGGAGATGGTGCACGTCTACCGGTTCCCGCTGCGCCGAAGGCTGCGCTACCTGTGGCTGCCCGCGATCCAGCCTGCCCTGTTCTCCGGTGCCCGGATCGGACTTTCCCTGTCGTGGAAGGTGATTGTGCTGGTCGAAGTGTTCGGCATGTCCAGCGGCGTCGGCTACGAGCTCAACAACGCCTTCGGTGCGCAAGACGTCGCCGGCGTGCTGAGCTGGACGATGCTGTTTGCGGTCGTGATGGCGATCCTCGAATACGGTGTGCTGCAGGGGCTGGAGCGGTACCTGACCCGCTGGCGGAAGGCCAGCGCGGTATGAGCACGGCAGTGGTCCTGGACGCGGTTTCCAAGAGCTTCGCGGGGACGGCCATCTTCCGCGAGTTCTCGCTGACGGTGAGCACCGGTGAGTTCGTCGCCGTGGTCGGCGCCTCCGGCACCGGCAAGACCACCTTGCTGCATCTGATCGCCGGACTCGAGCACCCCGATGCCGGCGTGGTGCACACGGCCGGCGGGGCGCCGCGCCTGGGCGTGGTGTTTCAGCAGCCGCGGTTGCTGGACTGGATTTCGGTGCGCAAGAACGTCGAACTCGCCGTCGAGGCGGCCGCACTGAATACCGATGGGGTGGACGCGATCTTGGACTCGGTCGGGCTTGGCGGGTACGCGGACACGTTCCCGTCGCTGCTGTCCGGCGGCCAACGCCAGCGGGTCGCCGTCGCGCGGGCGTTTGCGGTGCAACCGGAGCTGATGCTGCTCGACGAGCCGTTCAGCGCCCTCGACGAGATCACTGGACGACGCCTGCGACTCCTACTGCAGGAATTGTGGCTGCAGCGCCCGTTGTCGGGCCTGCTGGTGACCCACAACCCGCTGGAGGCGGCGCTGCTCGCCGACCGGGTGATCGTGCTCTCCGGCCGGCCCGCCTTCGTCACCCGGGAATACGTCATCAACCTGCCCCGGCCGCGCTCGCCGGAAGATCCCGCCCTCTTTGACGCCAGCCGGCGCATCGTCGCCGACCTGCTCTGATTTCCCAACACAAAAGAAAGGTGTAGTCCTAATGCCGACTCCGGTCACCATGGAACTACTGTCACTGGTGTTTTCGCTGCCCCAGCTCGTCGCCCACGATGAAGGCTACTTCGCCGAGGAAGGCCTGGAGGTCACCTTCGTCCCCAAGGAATACGCGGCCGTCACCTACCTGGACAACCACGAACTGCTCAGCGCCTTCGGGGCCACCAAATCCCACTTCGAGAGCGGCGAGGCCACCCTGTACCGCGCCTGCGAGTGGGGCCAAATCCGGCGGTCGCACGACAGCACGATCGGCGGCCGGATCGTGAGCAAGCGCGCAGCGGTCGCCGGCCAGGCGCTGGTCGTTGCGCCCGACGCCCCCGAGGTCCATCCGTCCGACCTGGCGAACAAGGAGGTCGCGGTCAACTTCCACCACGGTTCGCACTACGTCGCGCTGCAGTTGCTCGAAGGTTTCCTGCCGCGCGAGGAGATCAAGGTGGTGCACCTCGGCGGACCACAGCAGCGGTTTGAAGCGCTGCGCGACGGACGGGTTGCGGCCGCCGCGCTGATGGAGCCGTGGATTACCCTCGCCGAAAAGCAGGGATACAAGCTGCTGGGCGAGGCGTTCTACATCGGTTCCGAGGTGGCCAGCCCCGATCTGGCCACCGAGACCTATGAGGCGATCGGCCGGGCGGTCAACCGCGCGGTGGTCAAACTCAACGACAACCCGCGGCCCTACCTGCACCACCTGATCGCCGAAGTGCCGCCGGAACTCGGCGAGCTGCACCCAGATGACTTCCCGCTCAGCCGGTTTCGGTTCATGCAGCAACAGCCTTACCCCCAAGATCAGTTCCAGCGCACCTACGACTGGATGCTGAGCTGGGGGCTGATCGCCGACGACTCCCGCTATAACCAGCTGGTCCGCAATCTGATCACCAACTGACGGGTGCCGACCCGTTCGGAGGCCACCTCCACCGCCGAGCGGGTCTGGCCGCTGTATGCCGGCGGGTTCCTCGGCCCGTTCGGCAGCACCATGGTCACACCGATGATCCACGAGGTTGCCCTCGGTCTCGGTGGCACCGAGCGGGCCGCGGCCGGTGCCGTGAGCGCCTACATGGTGCCGTTCGCCGGGCTGATGCTGGTGTCGGGCACCCTCGCCGAACGGTGGGGCCGCCGTCGCACCATCCAGGTGGCGCTGCTGCTGTTCGTGGTGGCCAGCGCCTGGTGTGCGCTCGCACCGGACATGACGTGGTTCTTGGCCGGTCGCGTCGTACAAGGCGCCACCAACGCCTTCATCACTCCGCTGTTGGTGGCGGCGATCGGAGACCAGGTGCCGCGGCACCGACTGGGTGCGGCGCTGGGCTGGTTCGCCGCCATGCAGGCCGCCGGCCAAGCCTTCAGCCCACTGGTCAGCGGGATGGTGACCGCGGTGCACTGGCGGTTGGCGTTCGCGTTCCCGGCGGCGCTTGCGGTGCTGCTGGTGGCGCGGCCGCCCGGCGAAGCGGTGGTGGCGCGCCACGCGTCGGGGCCGGCGTCGTGGCGCGCCCTGAAAACGAAAGGTCTCGCGCGGGCGTGTGCGCTGTCGTTCCTGTACTACCTCGCCGCCGTCGGGCTCACCGTGCTCGGAAGCCTGCGCGCGCAACAGGTGTTCGGCCTTGGGCCGACCCCGCGCGGGCTGGTCGCCGCCGGATTCGGCATCGCCGGACTGGTCTGCGCGGGACTGCTGGGCGCCCTGATGGACCGGATCGGCGCGCGCATACTCGGGCTGGCCATGACCACCGTGCTGGCCGCCGGGATCCTGACCGCGGCGTTCTCGGCGACGGTGGCGATGCTGGCGCTGGGCATCGTGCTGGCCGGAATCGCGGTCACCGGGCTGCGCCCGGTCATCAACAGCCTCGCGATCACCAGTGCGCCGGCCAACCGGGGTGGGGCGGCCTCGCTGGCCTTGGCGTTCCAGTTCTTCGGCGGCGCACTCGCGCCCGCGCTCTGGGTGCCGCTGTACCAGGCGACGGGCGATGTCGGTTTCGCCGTCGGGGCGCTGGCGCCGGTGGCGGCGTTCGTCGTGATCGCGGTGATGCCGAAAACCGTTGGCACTGCCGCTTGACTCAAACCGCCACGCACGCAGGGGTTTTCTGCGTACCATCGGCCCAGCAAGTCGGCCTGCCTGAAAGGTCGCTGAGACCGCGTCGAAAATGGCCCGCCAGGCGCCGTCTGGTTGTAGCGTGCTGAAAATGCCTTCGACGATGACAACCGTCGACGGATTCCCCATCCCGGTCAGCGTGGCCGGCCCCGAAGGGAGTCCTGTCGTGGTGGTGCTCAGCGCCGCCCAGCGCACCGTCGCCGCGTACGACGCCGTCTGCGAACGCCTGCACACCGCCCACCTGCGGACCGTCGTCGTCGGTCCCGATCCCCGGCTGACGGTCAAGTCGGTGGTCGGCATTCTCGACTCGCTCGACATCCAGTGGGGGGTGGTGGTCGGCGATCGGCTCGGCGGCGGCGAGCTGGCCTGGGAGTTGGCCGCGACCCGGCTGGATCGCTTCACCGGCCTGGTGGCCATCGACCGGGGCCATCCGCGGGTGCCCGACCTCAACGGCATGGTGCGCGATGAGCATTGCCCGCCGGTGGAGATCAATACCACCGTGTTGGTGAGTGGCCGGGGCGCGCAGCAGGTGGCCCGCGCCAGCCAGCGCTACGTCTACGGCGACTTCCGGGTGGTGGAACTGCTGGGTCGTCGCAGCGCCCAGGAATCCACCGCTCAGCTGGCCGCCGAAATCGTGTTGCGCACCAGCACCTGGTGATCCTCGCCTTCCCCGCCCTTCTCCGCGAGGGTGCGTGTCCCCGGTCGACACGCCGAGCCAATCACCGTTATTCCGCACGCTCGCAAGAGGCAGAAGTGACTGCTGCGCCTGCTGTTTCGTATGAGAGTTAGCTGCGGCGACGCATCCGCCACTCGCCGCGCAGCCGCGCCAAACGTGTCGGTGGCCGTCCCTACCCTGCGCACCTGACGTCGCCGCCAGGCTTCGTCGTCGGGCTCGACGATCTGGAAACCGACTTCGACCCCGCGACCATCGTCCGCGGCGTCCGGTACGCCGCCGAGAACCGGGTTCGCGACGTCGACTGGGATGATGACTTACTGACCTGACCGGCTCCTGCGCCAGGCGCGGATAGGATCGGAGAGGTGCTCACGGTTACCGACCTGCAGCAGCTGGTCGCGGCCGGCGATATCGACACCGTCATCGTCGCGTTCCCCGATATGCAGGGCCGGCTGACGGGCAAGCGGATCGCGGCCGCCCACTTCGTCGACGAGGTGGCCAGCCACGGGGTGGAGTGCTGCAGCTACCTGTTGGCGGTCGACGTCGAAATGAACACGGTGCCCGGCTACGCCCTGTCGAATTGGGACACCGGGTACGGCGACATGGTGCTGATCCCGGACTTCGGCACGCTACGACGCATCCCCTGGTTGCCCGGCACCGCGCTGGTGCTGGCCGACCTGCGCCACCACGACGGCGGTCCGGTGGCGGTCGCACCGCGCCGGATCCTGGCCGCGCAGATCGACCGGCTCGCCGAGCGGGGCCTGGTGCCCGACGCCGCCACCGAACTGGAATTTCTGGTGTTCGAGGACAGCTACCGGCAGGCGTGGGCGCAGGGCTACCGCGGCCTGACCCCGGCCACCGACTACAACGCCGACTACGGCCTGGCGGCCGGATCTCGGCTCGAGCCGCTGCTGCGCGACATCCGTCTGCAGATGGCCGAGGCCGGGCTGGCGTGGGAGAGCGTCAAGGGTGAATGCCACCCCGGCCAGCAGGAGATCACCTTTCGCTACGGCCCCGCGATGCAGACCTGCGATAACCACTGCATCTACAAAAGCGGCGCGAAAGAGATCGCCGACCAGCACGGTAAAAGCCTGACGTTCATGGCGAAATACGACGAACACGAAGGCAACAGTTGCCACATCCATCTGTCGCTGCGCGGCGAGGACGGCAGGCCGGTGTTCGCCGACCCCGATGGTCGGATGTCGTCGCTGTTTGCCAGCTTCGTGGCGGGTCAGTTGGCGACACTGCCGGAGTTGACGCTGTGCTACGCGCCGACCATCAACTCCTACAAGCGGTTTGCCGAGGCCAGCTTTGCGCCCACCGCCGTCGGGTGGGGGCGGGATAACCGCACCTGCGCACTGCGGGTGGTCGGTCACGGCGCCGGGCTGCGAGTCGAGTGCCGCGTTCCCGGCGGGGACGTGAATCCCTACCTGGCGCTCGCGGCGCTGATCGCCGGCGGACTGCATGGGCTCGACAACGGCCTGGTGCTGCCGGAGCCGGTGGCCGGCAACGCCTACGCCAGCGAGCTGCCGCGGCTCCCGACTACCCTGGAGGAGGCTGCCGCCCTGTTCGAACACTCGGCGGTGGCGCGTAAGGCATTCGGTGACGACGTCGTCGCGCATTACCTCAACAACGCACGGGTAGAGGTGCAGGCGTTCAACGCCGCGGTCACCGACTGGGAGAGAGTGCGAGGCTTTGAGCGGCTATAGGCCCGTCGTCGGCATGACGACCTACCTGGACCAGGCGCAGACCGGGATTTGGGATGTCCCGGCCAGTTTCCTGCCGGCCAGCTATTTCCAGGGCATCACCGCGGCCGGCGGGATCGCGACGCTGCTGCCGCCGCAGCCGGTGGACCCCGAGATCGCCGATCGGGTGCTCGACCGGCTGGACGGCCTGGTGATCACCGGCGGCAAGGACGTCGACCCGGCCGCCTACGGTCAGCCCCGGCACCCGACCACCGACGAACCCGGCGGCCTGCGCGACACGTGGGAATTCGCTTTGCTGGCGGCGGCGCTGCGGCGCGGGCTGCCGGTGCTGGGCATCTGCCGCGGCGCCCAGGTGCTCAACGTGGCGCTCGGCGGAACGCTGCACCAGCACCTGCCCGAGGTGATCGGCCACAACGGGCACCGCGCCGGCAACGCGGTGTTCACCACGCTCACGGCGCGCACCGTGCCGGGCACCCGGCTCGCCGCGCTGCTCGGTGACGCCGCGGCCGTGCGGTGCTATCACCACCAGGCCATCGCCGAGGTCGGGGACGGTCTGGTGGTCAGCGCCCGCGACGACGACGGGGTGATCGAGGCGATCGAACTGCCCGGCGACGGGTTCGTGCTGGCGGTGCAATGGCACCCGGAGGAATCCCTCGACGATTTGCGGTTGTTCGCCGCGATCGTGGATGCCGCGCGGGCCTATGCCGGGGCGGTGCGATGAGCGCCGCGCAGCTGGTCAACCCCGCCACCGAACAACCGCTGGACCGCGTCGAGCACACCGAGGCCGCCGCCGTCGACGACGCGGTGGCGCGGGCCCACGCGGCGCAGCGACGGTGGTCGCGGCTGGCACCCGCGGCGCGGGCGGAGCGGTTGCGCGCGTTCGCGACGGTGGTCGACGCCCACGTCGGCGAGTTGGCCGCGTTGGAAGTCGCCAACTCCGGGCACCCGGTCTCGGCCGCCGAGTGGGAGGCCGGTCACGTCCGCGACGTGCTGCAGTTCTACGCGGCCAGCCCGGAACGCCTATCCGGGCAACAGATTCCGGTCGCCGACGGGCTCGACGTCACCTTTCACGAACCGCTGGGTGTGGTGGCTGTTATCACGCCGTGGAACTTTCCGATGCCGATTGCCTGCTGGGGTTTCGCACCGGCGCTGGCCGCGGGCAACGCCGTGCTGGTCAAACCCGCCGAGTGGACGCCGCTGACCACCCTGCGGCTGGGGGAACTGGCCGCCGAAGCGGGGCTGGACCCCGACCTGCTGCAGGTGCTGCCCGGCCAGGGGGCCGTGGTGGGGGAGGCGCTGGTCACCCACCCGGATGTCCGCAAGATCGTCTTCACCGGATCCACCGTCACCGGCACTCGGGTGATGGCCGCGGCGGCCACGCAGGTCAAGCGGGTCACCCTGGAGCTGGGCGGCAAGAGCGCCAACATCGTGTTCGACGACTGCGACCTGGAGCGCGCGGCGGCCACCGCACCCTACGGGGTGTTCGATAACGCCGGCCAGGACTGCTGTGCCCGCAGTCGGATCCTGGTGCAGCGCAGCGTGTACGACCGGTTCATGGAGCTGCTGGAGCCGGCGGTCAGCGGTGTCGTCGTCGGCGACCCGGCCTCCCGCGACACCGAGATGGGGCCGCTGGTGTCCCGGCCGCACTGGGAGAAGGTCGCCTCCTATGTGCCCGACGATGCGCCGGTGGCGTTCCGCGGTGGCGCCCCCGACGGTCCCGGCTTCTGGTTTGCGCCGACGGTGCTGACCCCGAACCGCACCGACCGCACCGTCACCGAGGAGATCTTCGGCCCGGTGGTCACCGTGTTGCGGTTCGACGACGAGGCCGACGCGATCGCCCTGGCCAACGACACAATGTTCGGCCTGTCCGGATCGATCTGGACCGATGACCTGTCCCGGGCGTTGCGGGTGGCGCGGGCGGTGGAAGCCGGGAACCTGTCGGTGAATTCGCATTCGTCGGTGCGCTATGCCACCCCGTTCGGCGGCTTCAAGCGGTCGGGATTGGGGCGCGAGTTGGGGCCGGATGCGCCGCTGGCGTTCACCGACACCAAGAACGTGTTTATCGCCGTGAAGGAGGCCCCGTGACCGATCTGACCCAGCGGCTGGCCGGACGGGTGGCGGTGGTGACCGGGGGCGGCGGCGGGATCGGCTTGGCCGCGGCCCGTCGCATGCACGACGAGGGCGCCACCATCGTGGTGGGCGACGTCGATGCTGATGCTGGTGCGGCCGCCGCCGAGGAGCTGTCCGGATTGTTTGTGCCGGTGGATGTTTCCGATCAGGGCGCCGTCGATGCGCTGTTCGCTACCGCGGCCGACCGGTACGGGTCGGTCGATATCGCGTTCAACAACGCCGGTATCTCCCCGCCGGAGGATGACCTGATCGAGGACACCGAACTGCCGGCCTGGCAGCGCGTGCAGGACGTCAACTTAAAGTCGGTGTACCTGTGCTGCCGGGCAGCGCTGCGGCATATGGCGCCCGCGGGGAAGGGCTCGATCATCAACACCGCGTCGTTTGTGGCGGTGATGGGGTCGGCGACGTCGCAGATCTCCTATACGGCCTCCAAGGGGGGTGTGCTGGCCATGTCCCGGGAGCTGGGCGTGCAGTACGCACGGCAGGGGATCCGGGTCAACGCGCTGTGCCCGGGCCCGGTGAACACGCCGCTATTGCAAGAGCTTTTCGCCGCAGATCCCGAGCGGGCGGCGCGCCGGCTGGTGCATGTGCCGCTGGGCCGGTTCGCTGAGCCGGAGGAAATCGCCGCCGCCGTCGCCTTTTTGGCCAGCGACGACGCGTCGTTCATCACCGCCTCGACGTTCCTGGTCGACGGGGGAATCAGCTCGGCCTATGTGACTCCGCTGTAGGGGTGGCCCGTTTCGGTCGCCCAAGCTAGTGTCCGATCGGGAGAATCAGGCCGCACCGTTGCAGCCGCCGGGCGGCGCCAGTGGTGGCAGCGGGCTGCCGTTGTCGACGACGCAGGACATCTTGATCTGCTCACCCGCGAACGGGACACCGAACCGAACGATGTGCCAGAACGAGCCATCTGGGTACTTGGTGCCGTCGCAGTAGCCGTCACCGGAGATTCCGCCGGCTCCACCGCCGGGGCACCAGCCCTGCATGGTGTTGGGGAGGTGCGGGTCCATTCCCCCGCCGGGGTTGTTGGGATTGGTGGCAGCGGCGGGGGATGCGCCGGCGACGGCGGCGAAGGTCAGTGCTGCGCCAACTCCGAGGGATGCCAGCACTCGATTGGTGCGGGCTGAAAATGACATGATCGACTCCTAACAGGTGTTCTCCTTATCAATTGGGTCACTTGGATTATCGGGTCGCCGTGCCTGGCGTTACTGCCCTGTCTAACGCCCGCACCAGCGGGCGTAAATTCGTCGGATCCACTGTCCTGCAACGTATTAGAGGTGCTGGTGTGGCTGATGGGGTTCATGTTGCTTAGCGCCTGTGGGCGCCGCACCGTGAGCGTGCAAACCCCTGCGGCCTAGGACGCGACTCGATCGGCCCGAGTGGCGGGAAAGCGGCATCCACGCCGAAATACTATGTTGCGTAGTACTTTAGGGGACTTCGTCGTCGTCTTCGTTGTCGGGTAGCTGTTTGTCGGGGTGGTGGTAGTTGTTGGTTCTGGGTTGGCCGTGGTCGAGGTGTGGGGGTGGCAGTGTTTCGGTGTGGCCGTGGTGGTTTTTGCGGGTTTTCCAGCCGCCAGAAGTGATGATTTCGTGGTGGGGGTGGCAGCGGAAGGTGAGGCCGTGGATGTCGGTGACGCCGGTTTGGGCGTAGTCGTCGTCGTGGTGGACTTCGCAGCAGTAGCCGGGTACGGGGCAGTTGGGGTGGCTGCACCCGCGTTCTTTGGCGTACAGGACGATGCGTTGGCCGGGGGAGGCCAGCCGTTTGGTGTGATAGAGCGCGATTTCTTTGGCGCCGTCATAAATCCTGAGGTAGTGGTGGGCGTGGGAGGCCATGCGGATCACGTCGGTCATGGGCAGCCAGCTGCCGCCGCCGGTGAAGCCTTTGCCGGTGCCGGTTTCGAGGTCGTGGAGTGCGGCGGAGATGATGACGGTGGCGGGTAGGCCGTTGTGTTGGCCGAGTTGTCCGGAGGCCAGCAGGGCGCGGCAGATGGCGAGCAGGGCGTCGTGGTTGCGTTGGCCGGGGCCGCGGCGGTCGTTGTCGATGGCGGCTTGGTTGGGGGTGCCGTCCACGCAGGGGGTTTCATCTGCGGGGTTGCACATGCCGGGGGCGGCCCAGCGGGCCAGGACGGCTTCGAGTGTGGCGCGGGCTTCGGGGGTCAGCCAGCCTTTGATGGCGCTCATGCCGTCGCGGCCTTGCGGGCCGAGCACCAGGGTGCGGCGTTGGGCGCGTTGGTGGTCGGTGAAGTCGCCGTCTTGGTCGAGGGTGTCGGCGTAGCGCACGGCCAGTTTCTGGAGGTGGTCGGGGCGCATCTGGGTGGCCCACTGCGTCAGGTTGGTTTCGGCTTGGGTTCGGGTGGTGGTGTCGACGCGCTCGGATAGGTAGCTGAAGAAGTCGCGGATCACCCGGATGTGGGCGGCGTTGAGGTGTCCGGCGCGTTGGGCGGCGGCCACCGTGGGCAACACAGGTTCCACGGGTTGTCCGGTGACCGAGCGCCGGGGCCCGAGGTCGGTGGCTTCGGTGATGCGGCGGCCGGCTTCGCCGCGGGTGATCAGCAGCCGATCGGCCAGCGCCCAGCGCAGTTTGGCACCTAACTCCGAGGCGTCGGCGTAGTCGGCGAGCTGGTTGATCAACGGGTGCTCCACGGCGGGCAGTTGGCGGCGCAGCACCTCGCAGCGCTCCAACATGTCCAGGCGTTCCGGGGTGGTCAGGGCTTCAAAGTCCAACTCCAACAACCGGTTCATATCGGCAGCCAACGCGTCGAAAGCTTCGACGATCTGTTCGCGGCTAGCCGATTCCATACCCCCGACGCTAGCGACGGGGTCCGACAAAACCTGGCCCGAAAAGGCCCAAAACACGCCAGGTTAAGGTCACGAAACGATAACAATCCCAGCGGACGTCGGGATGTCTCAGACCGAAAAGGGCGTCAGTGGTGGAACTTGTCCAGCACCTCCAGCGCCAGCGTGGAGTGTGCGTAGGCGCCGCCGGCACGCATCTCGGCGGCCACCCAGACGGCCTCCATAATCTCCTCATCGGTGGCGCCTTTGCGGTGGGCGAGTTTGGTGTGGCCCTGGATGCAGTACGGGCATTGGGTAGTGTGCGCGACCGCAACGGCGATGAGCTGCTTGGTCTTTTCCGGCAGCGCGCCCTCGGCGAATACCGCGCGGCTGAACGCCTCGAACGCCTCATGGGCGTGTGGGGCCAGCTCCTTACGACGGGCGGCGATCTCCGGAGTGGTGGGGTGATACATCCCGTCTGCCATCGGATCTACCTCTCTGTGGTTTGTCGCGACATTGCCGCTTCCAACCTAACGGCGATAGCGGCTCGGCAACAGCCACTTGAGTCCAGACCAATCACAACCCGGCGCGGTTAGTCGCAAATGCCCAAGCCAGGAAGCTGAACGACCTAGTCGGACACCATCTTTCGCAGCCACAATAGTCGTCGGAAGCCGCGGCACCCGACGGACACTTAAGAACGTCCGGACAACCAGCCGTCGCCCGCGGTACCCTTCGGAACAGGGACGACTTGTGGCAACGAAGTCCGACACCGAACTGGTGTTGTTTCTGTGCGGCGACGTGATGACCGGCCGCGGCGTCGATCAGATCCTGCCGCACCCCGGTGATCCCCGGCTACGGGAGCCCGTGGTGTCGGACGCCCGGACCTACGTCAAACTCGCCCGGGATGCCAACGGCCCGATCCCTTGGCCAACCGACTTCGCGTGGCCATGGGGTGAGGCGTTACCGACCATCGACGAAGCCGCCCCCGACGTCCGATTGATCAACTTGGAGACCAGCATCACCGCGCGGGGCGCATTCGCGCCGCACAAACACGTGCACTACCGCATGCACCCGGACAACATCGCCTGCCTCGCCGCGATCCGGCCGGATGCCTGCGCGCTGGCGAACAATCATGTCCTTGATTTCGGGCCCGCCGGCCTTGCCGACACGCTGACCGCGCTGAACGCCGTCGGAATCCGGGGTGTCGGCGCGGGCCTGACCGCCGAGCAGGCCGAGTGGCCGGCCACGGTGCCGCGTCCCGACGGCGGGCAGGTGGTCATCACCGCGCGCGGTCTGCAATCCAGCGGGATTCCGCGCGGTTGGGCGGCCACCGAGCACGGACCCGGGGTCGCCCTCGTCAAAGACCTCTCTGACCGCCACGCCGCCGAGGTCGCGCACCGCGTCCTCGCCGTCAAACGACCCGGCGACACCGTGATCGTCTCCCTGCACTGGGGCTCGAATTGGGGGTACGAGATCGATGCCGCCCAAGTGCGTTTCGCGCACCGGCTGATCGATGCCGGTGTCGACCTGGTGCACGGCCACTCGTCGCACCACCCACGTCCGATCGAGGTGTACCGCGGCAGGCTGATCCTGTATGGCTGCGGCGACACCGTCGACGACTACGAAGGCATCGAGGGTTTCGACACGTTCCGCCCGGGGTTGCGCCTGTTGTACTTCGCCACGGTCGACCGCGACAGCGGCAACCTGATCACGTTGCGGATGACCCCGATGCGAGCGCGGCGCATGCGGTTGGAACGCGTGGGGGGCGACGACGTCGCATGGCTGCGCTCCACCCTGGATCACGTCAGCCAACCGTTCGGCACCCGTATCCAGGACAGCTCCGACGGCAACCTCACCGTCAACGCGCAATGACCCCGGCCGACCGCCTGCGCTAACCGCGTGCGGCCGGCCCGGGATATGGCAGCAGCGCCATTTCCCGCGCATTCTTGATCGCGGTGCTGACCTGTCGTTGTTGGCGCACGGTCAGCCCGGTGACCCGCCGCGACCGAATCTTGCCGCGGTCGGACACAAACATTCGCAGCGTCGGGACGTCCTTGTAATCGACAGCGCTCAGCCCGAGGCTGTCCAGCAGATTCTTGGCGCGTTTGACGTCGGGCTGGGCGCCGCGAGGGACGCGCCGTGATTTGCCGGCCACCTACCAACTCGCTTTCCGCACACCGGGCAGCTGGCCGCGGTGGGCCAACTCGCGGACCCGGACCCGGGACAACCCGAACTTGCGCAAATGACCGCGGGGCCGGCCGTCGACGGCGTCGCGATTGCGCAGCCGCACCGGGCTGGCGTCCCGTGGTTGCCGGGCCAGCTGCGCTTGTGCGGCCTGCCGTTCCGCCGCGGTACTGGCGGGTGAGCGGATGATCTCTTTGAGCTCGGCGCGACGCTCGGCATAACGCGCGACGATTGCGCGACGCCGGTCGTTTTTGACCACCTTCGATTTCTTGGCCATCCTCAACGCTCCTCGCGGAACTCGACGTGGCGGCGGATCACCGGGTCGTACTTGCGTAACACCAGCCGGTCCGGGTCGTTGCGCCGGTTTTTGCGGGTGACGTAGGTGTAGCCGGTGCCGGCGGTCGAGCGAAGCTTGACCAGCGGGCGGATGTCGGTGCGCGCCATCAGATGCGCTGCCCTTCGCGGCGCAGCCGCGCGACCACGGCTTCGATCCCGTCCCGATCGATCACCTTGATGCCCTTGGTGCTGACCCGCAGCTTGATCCGGCGATCCTCCGACGGCAGGTAATACGTCTTGAGCTGAATGTTGGGTGTCCAGCGGCGCCGGGTGCGGCGATGCGAATGGGACACCCGGTTACCGAAGCTCGGTGTGCGACCGGTGACCTGACAGTGCGCGGACAACGCGGAACCTCCCTCTTAATGAAAATCGTTTTCGACAAGAGCTGTCCGGCACTGTAGCGTGAAACCCGGCTAAATGAAAACCATTCTCAATAAGGAGGGCGATGCGGACTCCGGTGATCCTGGTAGCCGGCCAGACCGAAACCGATCCCGTGGTGGGCGCGCTGGTGCGCAGCCCGGGCACGCTGCTGGTCGAGCACCGATTCGACGGCCAGGTCGTGCGCCGAACCCTGGCGCGCTTGCGCGACGGGGTGTTGATGACCACCGACGCGGCGCTGGAACTCGCGCACGGCTGCGTGTCCTGCACGATCCGTAACGACCTGCTGATCCTGTTGCGCAAGCTGCACCGCCGCGCCGACGTCGATCGGATCGTCGTGCACCTGGCCCCCTGGCTGGAACCGCAACCGATCTGCTGGGCGATCAACCGGGTGCCGGTGCGGGTCGGGCCGGGTTACGTCGACGGCCCCGCCGCGCGGGATGTGGCCATCGCCGCCGTCGTCACCTGTCTGGACACGGTGCACTGGCTCGATCAGGTGCTTGGCGACGACGACGTCGGCGACGGCCGGACCGTGGCTCAGGTGGTGGTCGGCCAGACCGAGTTCGCCGACGTCGTGGTGTCCAGCGATTCGGACCCGACCGTGCTGGCAACGCTGCGCCGCCTGGCGCCGCGCGCCCGGATCTGCCCGGACGGCAACCGCATCGAGCACACCCTGGCCGACCTGCACCCCAACGCGCGGCAAGGCCGCAACGACCAGCCCCACGCGCCGCTGCTGGCCGGCGAGCCAGTCCTGGATGCCGACGGCCCGGTGCAATTGGTCGAGTTCAACGCCCGCCGCCCGTTTCATCCGCAGCGCCTGCACACCGCCATCGATCTGCTGCTGGACGGGGTAATCCGTAGCCGCGGAAGGCTCTGGCTGGCCAGCCAAAACGACCAAGTCATGTGGCTGGAATCGGCCGGCGGAGGACTGCGGGTCAGCTCGGCGGGCAAATGGCTGGCCGCCATGTCGTCGTCGGAGGTCGCCTACGTCGAGCCGGAACGCCGCATCTTCGCCGACCTGATGTGGGAGTACCGCCACGGGGATCGACACACTGCGATGACCATCCTGGTGTGCGGTGCCCGACCCGCCGAGATCCTCGACGGCCTGCGCGGTGCGCTGCTCACTGACGAGGAACTGCTGGCCCCCGAGGAGTGGGCCGCCTACCCGGACCCGTTCGGCGACTGGCACACCGACCCGTGCGACGCCCTCGCCGACACCAAAGAAGACCGCTCGCTGACCACCGGCCACGAAGGAGACCAGCCATGAAACACGGCATTCACCCCGACTACCACCCCGTGGTCTTTCGGGACGCCACCACCGGCGCGGAGTTCCTCACCCGCTCAACGGTGACCAGTACCCGCACCATCGACTGGCCGGCGGCGCAGGGTGTGCAGACCTATCCATTGGTGGTCGCGGAGATCACCGCCGATTCGCACCCGTTTTGGACCGGTGACCGGCGCATCGTTGACAGCGCGGGGCAAGTCGAAAAGTTCCGACGCCGCTACGGGCAGCGTCGAGGCTAGCCTTGCGGGCCGGCAGTCCTGCCCAGGTCCGGCAAGTGCTCGGGGCAGTAGGTGTTGGCCGCGGCGCCGACGAATTGCCACGCCTGCGGGTTGGTGGTGCCCTTCGGCAAGTTGGTGAGCGCGAAGTGCACCGACTTGTTGGCATCGGAGTCGACGCCCCGGTCCATCCGCTTGCACACCAGCTTGCCCAGCCACGCGTTGTAGTCGCGGGGGCCGTAGATGCCGTAGCCCTGCAGTTCCGCGGCGAAATCGGTATCCGGGTCGGCGTGCGCGGGTGCGGCGAGGGCGACAGCAAAGGCAGCGGCGGTCGCGGCGGCAAGCCTCATCTTCATGGGCTGAATAGTACATCTAACGTTTTGATTTCAACAGACCAGGGACCATACCCCGGAGATGCAGCTAACACCCGACTGGGACAGTGATCAGGGCCACGTCCGGCGGGGTGCGCAGCTTATTAGCTTCTCTACTATTGTCCCTGGTATGGGTCGGGTTCCGGTGTGCGACAAGGACTCTGTCGCTGAAATGACAATCGACAATGTCCTTGACTCCTCGGGAAACATCGTTTTGCCCGATGGCGCCACGCTAACCACCTACTTGGATCGTCATATCGCCACGTTCGGGGACACCCCGGCGTATCGCTATCTGGACTACACCCGCGAGCGCGACGGCCAGGTCGTCGAACTGACCTGGACCGCGTTCGGGGCCAGGCTGCGGGCAACCGCGGCGCGGCTGCAGCAGGTGACCCAACCGGGTGACCGGGTGGCGGTCCTGGCGCCCCAGGGTGTCGACTACGTCGTTAGCTTTTTCGCGGCCATCCACGCCGGAAACATCGCCGTCCCGCTGTTCGCACCGGAGCTGGCCGGCCACGCCGAGCGCCTCGACGCGGTGTTGGCCGACGCGCGTCCCGCCGTCGTGCTCACCACCACCGCCGCGGCCGAGTCCGTCGGGGCCTTCCTGCGCAAGCTGCCGCCGCAGCGACGTCCCCGCGTCATCGCCGTCGACGCGGTCCCGGATGCGGTGGGGGCGACGTTCACCCCGGTGGCGCTGGACACCGAGGACGTCGCCTACCTGCAGTACACGTCGGGCTCGACCCGAACCCCGGCCGGCGTCGAGATCACCCACCGGGCGGTGTGTACCAACGTGCTGCAGATGATCATCGCCGGCGGCCTGGACCTCAACGTCCGCAGCGTCAGCTGGCTGCCGCTGTACCACGACATGGGCCTGATGATGATCATGTACCCGGTGCTGTTCGGGCACTACATCACCTTGATGTCCCCGATGGCGTTCGTGCGGCGCCCGTACCGCTGGATCAAGGAGCTGGCCGCCGAATCGGCGCACGGACGCACCTTCGCCGCCGCGCCCAACTTCGCCTTCGAGCTCGCCGCCCAGCGCGGCCTGCCGCCCCAGGGCGACACCCTTGACCTCAGCAATGTGGTCGGTCTGCTCAACGGCTCGGAGCCGGTGACCATGGCGGCCATCGACCGGTTCACCGAGGCATTCGAGCCCTACGGGTTGCCGCCGACCGCGGTGAAGCCGTCGTACGGCATGGCCGAGGCCACCTTGTCCGTCGCCAGCATCGCCGCCAACGCTCGGCCCAGCGCGGTCTACCTCGACCGCGAGCAGCTCGGCGCCGACCGGGCGGTGCCGGTCGCGCCCGACGCGCCGGGCGCGGTGACCCTGGTGTCGTGCGGTCAGCCGATCTGCAGCCAGTGGGCGGTGATCGCCGACCCCGAGACCGCGGCCGAACTGCCCGACGGGGTGGTCGGGGAGATCTGGCTGCACGGAGACAACATCGGACGTGGCTACTGGGGCCGGGAGCGCGAGACCGAACAGGTGTTCCGGAACAAGCTGCAGGTGCGGCTGGAGCAGGGCAGTCACGCCGACGGCGCCGCGGTGAGCGGCCTGTGGCTCCGCACCGGCGACCTGGGCGTCTACCTCGACGGCGAGCTCTATATCACCGGTCGGATCAAGGACCTGATCATCATCGACGGCCGCAACCACTATCCGCAGGACATCGAGGAAACCGTCTCGCAGGCCTCGCCGGCGGTGCGATCCGGCTACGTGGCGGCGTTCTCGGTGCCCGCCGACGCGGTGCCGACTGCCGGCGCCGGCGACGGCGGTGAACGGGTGGTCGTCATCGCCGAGCGAGCCACCGGCGCGGGCCGCATCCAGCAGGCACCGGTGGTCGACGCCATCCGGGCCGCGGTGTCGCGGCGCCACGCGCTGGCGCTGGCCGACGTGCGGCTGGTGCCCGCCGGCGTGATTCCCCGCACCACCAGCGGCAAGCTGGCCCACCAGGCCTGCCGAGCCCAATACCTCGCCGGCGACTTCGAACCGCGCACCGAGTGATGAAGCCGGGCCTGGCCGCTGCGCGGCGCAAATCCACCGACGGCGGGGACCAGCCGGCGCTGTGGCGGCTGGCGGTCGACCGCATGGGCGGCGTTGCCGCGCTGGTCCAAGCCGTGGTCCCGACGGCGGTGTTCGCGATCTTGACGACCATGGCCGGATTGTTCGCGGCGGCGGTGGCGGCATTTGTGGTGTCGGCGTCGCTGGTGGTGTGGCAGGTCGTCCGGCGGCGTCGCACCCGGGGTGCGCTGATTGGCTTGGCGATGGTGACCGTCTCGTTGCTGATCGCCCTGGGCCTGGGCGATGCCAAGGACTATTACGCGGTGGGGATCTGGTCGAGCCTGGGCAATGCCGTCGCGGGGTTGGGCTCGGTGCTGGTGCGCCGCCCGCTGGCCGGCTACGTGTGGGGTTGGGTCCTCGGCCACGGCGGACGGTGGCGCAGCACGGAGGCCGCGGTGCGGGCCTACAGCTGGGCGACCCTGATCGGAGCGGCCGTCAACGTTGCGCGCTTCGCCGTGCAGGGGATGCTGTACCACGCCGGCAGCGTTGACTGGCTCGCCGTGGCGAGGATGGTCATGGGTTGGCCGTTGGGCGTGGCCTCGCTGGTCGCGGTGTACCCGTTGGTCCGGAAGGCCGCCGGCGCGGTGCACGCGGCCGGTGCTGGTGAACCGCGCCACTCATAGTCGCCCGGCCAGCACCGGTACGCCGGCGCCGCTGAGTTCGTCGACGACGCTGCGCCGGCCGGTCATCGCCAACAGCAGCGCTTCACCGGTCCCGATGACTTCGGGGCCGCCGCTGCCGTGCGTCCAGTTGACGTCGGTGGCGTGGAGGTGCAGGCCGCGGATGCGCCGCCCGGCGCCCAGCCGCGGATTGCCGGGCACCAATTGCAGCACCCGCTGCAGCCGGTCGGCGGGAATGGTGCGGGGCTGGCCGAGTGGCCGACGGATGTCCTGATGGTGAATGGTGCCATCGACCAGCGCGATCATGCCGCCGAACCCGGCGGTGAGCCCGCGCGGGTGCAGGTGGTTATTGAGGAATTCGAGCAGTTGCTGCGGTGTCAGCGAGCTGAACTCGTCGACGCCGACCTGGTTCGCGTGCACCACCCGGCCCTTGGCGAATCGCTTGATCAGTCCGAGGACGTGGAGCTCTTCGTAGCTGATCATATGGGCGACAACGTCTTTGACGGTCCATCCCGCGCACAGGCTGGGTGCGGTCCACTGCTCGGGGCTCAGCGTGGCCAGGAACGCGGCAAGGTCGCCGCGCTCGGCGCGGGCCATCTCCATCAGCGTGGACACAAAAGGCAAATTATCCCTTACGGGGCGGCCCTTCAAGACAGCAGTTCGGGCCTTCAACGCTCTGCTGACCGGCCAAAATCGGTTCTTACCGAAGTATTACTGGCTACTCCCTGCCGCCTTAAATTGGCCCCTTAGCTTGGGTTGCAGATCGAGGCGACAGCCTCGGGGACAGGAGGGGAGGGGATCGTGATGACGTCCATGAACGCCAACACAGCTCGGCGGTTCGCCTACCGATACGGCAACCCGGTCTTCGAGTGCGACGGCGCCGAGATGCGGGCGCAGTGCCGCCAACTGGCCACGGTGGTCACGGTCAGCGGTGACATTCACCCGGCCAACCTTGACCGGGTCACCCAGTACGCCACGCGCTTCGTTCTTCCCGAGAAGCCTTTCGTGCTCGACCTCAGCAACGTGCGCGCCCTTCCGGCGCAGGCCATCTCACTACTGCGGGCCGTCGACGAGGCGTGCCACGTGATCGGGGTGGACTGGTGCCTGGTCGCCGGCCAGCCGGTCGACGAGGTGCTGCGCACCCACGGTGAACAGGACACCTACGCGGTCACCGACACGGTGCCCGAAGCGCTGAACTACTTCCTGGACGGCATCCTCGCCCGCCGGCGGCTGCTGCCCCTACTCCACAAGACCGCTTAAACAAAGGAATACGGAAAAATGTTGATCGACGTTCGCTGGCTCCGATTTTTGCTCAGCCACCGCCACCAGCCGGTCCGCTCCGCTGCCACCCGCCCGTCGACCTGGGCGGTCTGACCGCGCTGGCATGGCCCGGCCCGGGTAGCCGCCGCGGCGTGGCACGATTCCGTAGGTGAGCGGCACACCCGTCTCGGCGCAGCGCCTTGATGACCTCGTGCGACTGCGCCGGGTTCGCGACCGCGGGCAATCTAATCCGCCTCCAGGAGCTGCGTTGAACCGACTCAGCGGCGCGGGTGCGCGGCCTCGTAGCCGGTCGTCAGCCAGTAGACGGTGCGATCGAGGCTGGGCAGGATCTCGGTGATGGCGATCTCCCCGGCGGCGAAGCGGCCCGACAGGCCATAGACCAGGCTGGACACGATGTTGTCGAGGTCGCGGATGAACCCCTCATCGACGCCCGCGAGCACCTCCAAGGCGGCGGGGACGACGGCATCCAGGCCGCGCCGCACCAGCTTTTCCCCACCGCGTGCCGCGCGCGCCCGAAAATAGGCCTTGAGCATGCCGGGATGCCGCTCCCACGGCTCGAACAGCGTGCGCAGCAGCCGCATCAGGCCGACATAGAGGGACTCGTCCGGCAGCCGGGTGTGCCGGACCAGTTTTGCGTACCGGTGCTGCTGCATCCAGGCCTCCAGTGCGGCCAGGATCAGCTCGTCGCGAGTGGCGTAGCGCTTGTAGATGGTGGCCAGCGAGGTGCGGGCTCGACGCGCCACTTCGCGCAGTTGCACGGCGTCGTAGCCCTCGGTCTCCAACAGGTCCACCACGGCATCGAGGATCCGGTCCGAGGGCACCGACGCATCGCGCTTGCTCACCTCAGCGGTAGACATACGTACCCCCTTGCCGTCGGCGTGTAACCAGGTTACCGTACGGGGGTGTAACGGGGTTACACATCTCATGTCCGGCCGCCGCGGCGGCCACCGCAACGAAGCGAGGATCCATGGGTTCATTGGCGGGCAAGGTCGCCTTCATCACCGGTGTCGCGCGCGGGCAGGGCCGCAGCCACGCCGAGCGGTTAGCCGCCGACGGCGCCGACATCATCGGGGTGGACATCTGTGCCGACATCGCGTCCAACGGCTACCCGATGGCCAGCCGCGAGGAACTCGACGAAACCGTCGCGTTGGTGGAGGCCGCCGGCGGCAAGATGGTCGGCGCGGTCGCCGACGTCCGTGACTTCCACCAACTCAAGGCCGCGCTCGATGCCGGGGTACAGCATTTCGGGCGACTGGACATCGTCTGCGCGAACGCCGGAATCGCGTCCATGGCGTTTCGCGAGCTGACCCTCGACGAAGATCTCGAACAGTGGACGGACGTGCTCAACGTCAACTTGGTAGGCGCGTTTCACACGGCCAAGGCGGCGATCCCGCACCTGATCGCGGGGGAGCGGGGTGGGTCGATCGTTTTCACCAGCTCGACGGCCGGGCTCCGGGGTTTTGGCGGCCTGCAGGGCGGCGGGCTGGGGTATGCGGCGTCCAAGCACGGCCTCGTCGGGCTGATGCGCACGCTGGCCAATGCGCTGGCGCCGCACAGCATTCGGGTCAACACCGTGCACCCGACCGCGGTGAACACGATGATGGCGGTCAATCCCGCCATGACGTCGTTCCTGGAGAACTACCCCGACGGCGGCCCGCATCTGCAGAATCCGCTGCCAGTGCAATTGCTTGAGCCCGAGGACATCAGCGCCGCGATCGCCTACCTGGTATCCGATGAGGCCAAGTACGTCACCGGGGTGACGTTCCCGGTCGACGCCGGCTTCTGCAACAAGCTATGAGCGCGACGACGGGTCGGGTCGCCGGCAAACGGGTGCTGGTGACCGGCGCCGCGCGGGGGATGGGCCGCAGCCACGCGGTGCGGCTAGCCGAGGAAGGCGCCGACCTCATCCTGGTCGACATCTGCGCGTCGCTGCCCGAGCTGGAGTACCCGCTGGCCTCCCGCGAGGACCTCGAGGAGACGGCCCGGCTGGTCGAGAAGCAGGGGCGCCGCGGGATCACCCATGTCGTCGACGTGCGTGACGCGGCCGCGATGAGGGCCGCGGTCGACGACGGCGTCGCTCAACTGGGCGGCCTGGACGCTTCGGTGGCCAACGCCGGGGTGATCACCGGCGGAGCCTGGGACACCACCACCGCCGAGCAGTGGCGCACCGTCGTCGACATCAACCTGATCGGGGTGTGGAACACCTGCTCGGCCGCGCTGCCGCATCTGGTCGAGCACGGTGGCAGCCTGATCAACATCAGCTCGGTGGCCGGGCTGAAGGGCAGCCCGCTGCACACCCCCTACACCGCGTCCAAGCACGGCGTGGTCGGCATGAGCCGTGCGCTGGCCAATGAGCTTGCCGCGGCGAATGTTCGGGTCAATACCGTGCATCCCACCGGGGTGGAGACCGGGATGCGGCCGGACGCGCTGCACGCGCTGCTGCATGGGGACCGCGCCGATCTGGGCCCGATCTTCCAGAACGCGCTGCCGATAGTGATGACAGAGGCCCGCGACGTCAGCAATGCGGTGCTGTTCCTGGTCTCCGACGAGTCCCGACACGTGACCGGGTTGGAGTTCAAGGTGGATGCCGGTGTCACGATCCGGTGAGGCGGGGTGCGGTGAGCGCGCCTACGCCGAGTTGATGTCCGTCCCGGCTCCCGATGCGACACCGGTGACCGCGACCCTGCTCAACTTCGTCTTCGCCCAGGTGTGGCAGCGGCCGGGGTTGAGCCGTCGGGAACGGTGGTTCGTCACGCTGCCCTGCGTGGCCGCCGCCGACGCCGAAGAGCCGCTGCGGGATCACGTCTACGCCGCGCTACACAGCGGGGAGGTGTCGATCACCGAGATGCAGGAAACGGTCCTGCATTTCGCGGTGTACGGCGGCTGGCCCAAGGCGTCGCAGTTCAACATGACGGTCGACGCGCAGTGGGAACGCATCCATACCGAGCGTGGTCAGGCGGTGCCGCCGCCGCAACCGTTGCTGCCGCTGGTGACCCCGAGCGACCCCGAGGCCCGGCTGGCGGTGGGTGAGCAGTCGTTCAAGGACATCAACTGCCTGCCCTTCGCACCGATCCGCGACAACCCGTATTCCGGTGCGGGGATCCTGAACTTCGTGTTCGGCGAGATGTGGCTGCGGCCCGGGTTGGGCATGAAAGAGCGCCGCCTGATCACCGTGGCGTGCGTGGCGTTCCAGGACGCCCCCTATCCAATCCTTAGCCACGTATACGCCGCGCTCAAGAGTCGCGACGTGTCGTTCGACGAAATGGACGAGGTGGCTTTGCAATTCGGCGCCTACTACGGCTGGCCCAAGGCCTCGCGGCTGCTGCAGGTGATCGATGAGCAGAAGCAACGGGTGCTCGCCGAGTGGGCGGCCGAGGCCGAGGCAGCGCGATGACCAGCAGCGCGACCGCCCCGCCGCAGCTATCGGGGGACCCGGTCGGGTTATTGATAGGCGGCGAGCGGGTTACCGCATCGTCGGGCCCGTCGCACCAGCACATCTACCCGGCCACCGGTGCACCCAACGCGACGGTCGTGCTGGCGGGTGCAGCCGAGATCGACCGCGCGGTGACCTCGGCGTGGGAGGCGCATCGGCACTGGATGTCGCTGACGGTGGACCGGCGCCGCGATCTGCTGATCGATGTGGCCGACGCCGTGCATGACAGCCTCGACGAGCTTGCGGCGCTCAACGTGCACGACTATGCGGTTCCGATTTCGTTCGCCGGCACCGCCTTGCTACTGGAACGGTTCCTGCGCCATTTCGCCGGTTACGTCGATAAGCCGCACGGGCTGAGCACACCGGTCACCGGGTCCTTCGACGTCAATCTGGTCGAGCGGGAGCCCTACGGGGTGGTCGGGGTCATCACCCCCTGGAACGGCGCGCTGGCGGTGACGGCGTCCTGCGTCGCCCCGGCGCTGGCCGCCGGTAACGCCGTCGTCCTCAAGCCGTCGGAGTTGGCGCCACTGGCGGCGCTGCGGTTCGGCGAACTGTGCCTGGATGCGGGGCTGCCGCCGGGATTGGTGAACGTGGTCCCCGCCGGGCCGGATGGCGGCGACGCCCTGGTGCGTCACCGAGGTATCCGCAAGATTCACTTCACCGGCGGTGATGCAACCGCCCGCAAGGTTCTGCAGGCCGCTGCGACGAATCTGACCCCGGTGGTGACAGAACTCGGCGGCAAATCGGCCAACATCATCTTCGACGACGCCGATCTGGACGCCGCGGCTATGCTGTCCGCGCATCAGGGACCGCTCATGCAGTCCGGGCAGAGTTGTGCCTGCGCGAGCAGGGTTTTGGTGCACGACTCGGTGTACGACGCGTTCGTCGACCGGTTCGTCGGCATCATCGGCGCCGCGAAGGTCGGCGATCCGTTCGACCCGCAGGTGGTGTTCGGGCCGGTGATCAGCCACCCCGCCACGGACCGCATCCTCGCCACCATCCACGAGGCGGTGGCCGACGGCGCCGGTGAGCTGCTGATCGGCGGCAAGCGGATGGCCGGTGAACTCGCGCACGGCTACTACATCGAACCAACCGTCTTTGGCGGAGTCGACAACGCGTCGGCGCTGGCCCAAACCGAGACGTTCGGACCGGTGCTGTCGATCATCCGGTTTCGTGATGAAACCGAAGCGGTGCGCATCGCCAACGACACGCCGTACGGCTTGAACGCTTTCGTGCAGACATCAGACCTCACCCGGGCGCACCGGGTAGCGCGCCAGCTGGAGGCCGGGTCGGTGTGGGTCAACCAGTTCAGCGACATCGCACCGCAAGGACCGTACGGCGGCTACAAGCAGAGCGGGTTCGGGCGGACCGGGGGACTGGCGGGGTTGCACGAGTTCATGCAGATCAAGAACATTCGTATCGCCATGCGCTGACCGGGGCGTTGAGATTGCGCCAGGGGCTGCGATCTGAGGGCCGAAGCACAGCCCTGGCCGCAATCTCAACGGCGGGGTCCCGGCGGTCAGGCCGGGGTGAACTCGATGTGCAGTTCGGTCAGTCCGCGCAACAAGAACGTCGGCTCGTAGCGGTAGCGCCGATCGCCGGCCGGGCCGTGCGCGGCCTCGCTGATAGTGATGTCCCGCATCCGATCCAGCAGGCGGTGGATGGTGATCCGCCCCTCGACGCGGGCCAGGGGAGCGCCCGCGCAGGTGTGGATACCGCGGCCGAACGCGATGTGCTCCCGAACGTTCTTGCGGTCCAGGCGGAATTGGTCCGGCTCGTCGAACTTGTTGGGATCCCGGTTGGCCGCACCCAGGCACAGCATCACCACCGTGCCCGCCGGAATGTGTACACCCCCGAGCGTGGTGGTCTTGCGGGCGAGCCGGAAGTCGATCTTGGTGGGGCTCTGAATCCGTAACGCTTCCTCGATGAACGCCGGGATCAGCTCGCGGTTGTCGCGCAGCCGTTGCTGGTAGTCGGGTCGATCACCCAAGGTCTGCACGGCGGCGCTGAGCAGTTTGGTGACGGTCTCCTGGCCGGCCGCGAACAAGAACGTGGCCGGGCGGACCACGTCGAGCAGCTCCGGGCTCGACCCGTCGGGATAGGTGGCGGCCGCCATGCTGCTGAGTACGTCTTCGCGGGGCTGACGACGCCGTTCGGCGATATAGGCACTGAACTTGTCGTCTAGGTACTGCAACGGGTTCACGCCCACGGGTTCACCGTTGAGCGCGCCGACTCGGCTGCCCGGCCGTTTGCCGGCGCCCAGTGCCAGCCGGATTTCGGCGCGGTCCTCCTCCGGCACGCCCAGCAGGTCGGTGATCGCCAGGGTGGCGAACGGTTTGGCGTATTCGGCGAGGAACTCGCAGCGCCCGTTGGCGATGAACTCGTCGAGCTGGTGATCGACCAGCTGCCACATGTAGTCCTCGTTCTCCTTGAGCCGCCGCGGGGTTAACAGCTTGTTCAGCAGTGAACGGGCACGCTCATGAGCCGGCGGGTCCATCACCACCATGTGCTCGAAGATGGGGAACAGGTGGCGGTGCGCCTCGATCTGCGCGGTGATGTCGTCACCCTCGGGCTCGAACGGCAACGGCGGAAAGGGTCCGCCGATCGCATTGCACGCCGAGAACGAATCGGTGTCTTTGAACGCCGCCAGCACCTCCCGGTACCCGGTGATGGCCACCACCCCGTGGTGCGGTTCGCGAAACACCGGGCCCTGGCTGCGCAGGTACTCGTAGTACGCATAGGGGTCCTGGGCGACGGCCTCGTCGGAGAAGTAGTCCACGGACGCGAGATCGGTCACGGAAGTCTGGGCCTTTCTGAATCCAGCGGTGGGCTCCCGCCGCATGATGATCCTCAAAAAACTGATCGACTGCTCAAATTGCGAGCGTAGGACATGCCTATCATGCCCCGTGACGACCGGTCAAGGGCGGTCCGGCCGTTCCCGGTATCCGGCTGTTGTCAGGCACAATGCTGGTATGGCTGGTTCCCCGAAGGGCAATGACAAACACGAGGGCGCCCGTCGCCGCCTGATGGAGGCGACCGCTCAAATCATGCGCGATGAGGGCTACGCGGCGGCCACGTCACGTCGGGTGGCGGCCCTGGCCGGCGTCAAGCCGGCGTTGGTGTACTACTACTTCGCCACCATGGACGACCTGTTCGTGGAGGTGCTGCGCGCCGGCGCCGACGCCTCCCTGGCCCAGATGCGCCAGGCGATCACCGACGACGACCCGCTGCGGGCGCTGTGGCTGATCAACAGCGACGCGCGGTTCTCCAGCCTGTACACCGAGTTCATGGCGCTGGCCAACCACCGCAAGGCGATCGGCGCCGAACTCAAGGCCTATGCCGAGCGGGTCCGCGACATCGAGACCGCCGCGGCCACCGTCGCGCTGCGCGCCAACGGTGTCGACCTCGAGGAGTATCCGCCCGTGGTCATCTCGATGCTGCTGACCCAGACCGCGCGCAGCATGTGCAACGAAACCGCGGTCGGTGTCACCGCCGGCCACCAGGAACTGCGCGCGTTCATGGAGCGCTACATCGCCCGGTTCGCCTCCCCGTCGAAGCAGCGGGCGTAGCGGTTACTTCAACATGCTCCCGGCGTCGACGGGCAGCGGGACACCGGTGATATAGCGAGCCTCGTCGGATGCCAGGAACAGCACCGCATTGCTGATGTCGACCGCGTCGACCCAGCCGACGGGCAGCACGTGCATCAGCTGCGCGACCACCGCCATATCGTCGGGCCCCGGGTTGTCCAGGTCGGGCCGAAACAGCTTCATCGTCCCTTCGTTCATGAACATCGGGGTGTTGACGTTGGTGGGGTGCACCGAGTTGACCCGGATGTGGTGCTGGCCGAGTTCGACCGCGAAGGAGCGCATCAGGCCGACCACCCCGTGTTTGGCGGCGATGTAATGGCCGGTGTGCGGGTAGGCCTTGAGTCCGCCGACCGAACTGGTCAATACGATCGACCCGCCGCGCCCGCCGGACAGCAGGTGCGGCACACCGGCTTTGACGGTCTTCCAGACGCCGGACAGGTTGACGTCGATCATGTCCTGCCAGTCCCGCTCGCTGGTCTTGTCCAGCGTGTTGCCCCCGTTGCCGATACCGGCGTTGGCCACGATGATGTCGAGTCGGCCCAGCTGTTCGACGCCGCCGTCCACGGCGGCTTTCACCGCGGCGTAGTCGCGAACGTCGGCCTCCGCGGTGACGATGCGCCGGTTCTCCGCCTTGACCAGGTCGGCGGTTTCGGCCAGGTCGTCGGGGGTGGACGGGGGAATCTCGGTGTTGCTGCTGATCGGCTGGCAGACGTCGATCGCGATAATGTCGGCGCCTTCCTGCGCTAGCCGCACCGCATGACTGCGGCCCTGCCCACGCGCCGCACCCGTAATGAAGGCGACCTTGCCCTCGACCCGTCCCGCCATAACCCGCCTCTCTGATCGCACCTCGACCAAAACTGATCGCTCGATCAAACACTGTGGCAGTGTTGTGTCCTACTGTCAACGAGGTAATGCGGCTGTACTGACTAGATGATCAGGCTTTGGGTCAGTGCAGCACCGCGGTCAGCAGTTGGCTGAGCCACGTCCGCGCGGCGGCGAGGTCGTTGTCGAGGAGCAGTTGCACGGTGACCCCGTCGTAGGCGGCCACCACGGCGCGCGCGACGTCACGCACGCTGCCGAACGGCTCGGGTGGCTCGACACCGGCCCCGGCCAGGCGCTGTTCGATCGCCTCGCGCAGTTGCCGCCGGTGCAACATCAGCCGTTGCGCGACATCGGGATTGCGGGCGGCGTGCATGAGAAAGTCCGTCTTCACCAAGAGCCAGTCCCGGTCGAGCAGCAGGGTGGCCGCGGCCCGCTCGATCGCCGAATCCACACCCAACCCGTCGTCGGTGGCGACGATGGCGCCGCTGACCTGCTCGGCGATCAGCGCCGCCCGCTCGTCATACAGGGTGAAGAACAGCTCGTCGAGGGTGTCGAACTGCGAATAGAACGCGCCCCGGGTGTAGCCGGCCGCGGTGCACACCTCGTCTATGCGGACCTTCCCGAATCCCTTGTCGGCGAATACCCGGTAGGCGGCCTCCAGCAACCGCGCCCGGGTCTCGGCGCGGCGCTTGGTGACCCGGGCCGGCTTGCCGGCCGCGGACGTGATCTTCGATACCATCGCTCACCCCGTATATGCAGAACCGTATCCGATACATTATCGTATCGACAGCGTGCCGGTGGCGGTACCAGGTGCCGGAAGCGGAGGAGAAGTTGTCGATGGACGCTGACGTGATCGTGATCGGTGCCGGATTGGCCGGGCTGGTCGCCACCCATGAGCTGACTCGCCGTGGCAAGAAGGTCGCCCTGGTCGACCAGGAGAACGCCGCCAACCTGGGCGGTCAGGCGTACTGGTCGTTCGGCGGGATCTTTTTCGTCGACTCACCCGAGCAGCGGCACCTGGGGGTCAACGACTCCTTCGAGCTGGCCTGGAATGACTGGTCGGGCAGCGCGGCGTTCGACCGCCTCGACGACGAGGACCTCTGGGCGGTCCGGTGGGCGCGGGCCTACGTGGAGTTCGCCGCCGGCGACAAGCGCGGGTATCTCCACGACCTGGGGATCAGGTTTTTGCCCACGGTCGGGTGGGCCGAACGCGGGGACCTCACCGCGACCGGACACGGCAACTCGGTGCCGCGGTTTCACGTCGCCTGGGGGACCGGCACCGGCATCGTCGAACCCTTCGTCAACTCCGCGCAGCAAGCCGCCGCCCGCGGGCTGGTGACCTTTCATCACCGGCACCGCGTCGATGAACTGGTCTTCACCGCCGGCGCGGCGACCGGAGTCAAAGGCACGCTTTTGGCGCCGGACGACGGCGCACGCGGGGTCGCGTCCAACCGCGACGTGGTCGGGGAGTTCGAGTTGTCGGCACAGGCCGTGGTCATCACCACCGGCGGCATCGGCGGCAACCACGAGATCGTCCGCCGCTTTTGGCCCGAGCGGATGGGCACCCCGCCGGGGTCGATGATCACCGGGGTGCCGGCCTACGTCGACGGCCGCATGCTCGACATCGCCGCCGACTCCGGGATACGGCTGGTCAACCGGGACCGGATGTGGCACTACACCGAGGGTATCCAGAATTGGGCTCCGATCTGGCCCAACCACGCCATCCGGATCCTGCCCGGGCCGTCGTCCATGTGGTTCGACGCGCTGGGTCGCCGGTTGCCCGAGCCGTTCCTGCCCGGCTACGACACCCTGGGCACGCTGCGCTATCTGCGCACCACCCCCGACATCGCGCCGTATGACCACTCCTGGTTCATCTTGACCCAGAAGATCATCGAGAAGGAGTTCGCGCTGTCGGGGTCCGAACAAAACCCGGACATCACCTCGAAGAACCGCAAAGCCTTCCTGCGTGAGCGGTTGCTGAGCAAGGGCGCGCCGGCGCCGGTGGAGGCGTTCAAACAGCGCGGCGCCGACTTCGTGGTGGCCAGCACTTTGGAGGAACTCGTCGGCCGGATGAACGCGCTGACCAGTGAGCCGCTGCTGGACCCGGCAGGTATCCGCGCGCAGATCGCGGCCCGGGATCTGCAGGTGGGCAACCCGTTCAGCAAGGACGCCCAGGTGCAGGGGATCCGCAACTCGCGGCGCTACCTGGGTGATCGGATCGGGCGTACCGCCGCGCCGCACCGCATCCTCGACCCCGACGCCGGCCCGCTGATCGGCGTGAAACTGCACGTGTTGACCCGAAAGACGTTGGGCGGCATCCAAACCGATCTGGCGTCGCGGGCCCTGGGCCACGGCGGCCAAGCCATCGAAGGCCTGTATGCGGCCGGTGAGGTGGCCGGTTTCGGCGGTGGCGGCGTGCACGGCTACAACGCACTGGAAGGCACCTTTTTGGGCGGGTGCATCTTCTCCGGACGCGCCGCCGGACGTGCGGCGGCCGACGCGCTCTGAGCCGGTGGCGCGGTCGCCGGGGTCAGCCGGGCGGCGCCGGATTCATCGAGGTCAGGTAGTAGGTTTCGTTGCCGGTCGGGTATCCGCCGCCCTCGGTGGCGATATGGACGTGGTCGTAATGGTTGGCGGTTTCCGAACCGTAGTTCGCCGTCCAACTGGGTGCGCCGATGCCGGGGTAGAACCCCTGCCGCCAGATCACATGCAGCACACCCCAGCGTTTCGCATTCGCCAAGGCAAACCCGGCGATTTGATTGCCGAGTTCGATGCCCTCGTCGCTGTGGTAGTTCGGGATCATCACATCGATCGCCAACCCGTTGGGATGCCACTTCAGCGGATCCTGCCGGGCACCGCCGATCGTGGTGATCTCGGGGAACATCACGCTGATGGCCCGCGCCACCCAGATGGTCTTGACCTGCAGACCCTGCTCTGGCGCGACACCGCGGGGCAACTCGAACTGAAAGTCCCGGGCCATGACCGGCGCGCTGGCCGCCAACAGATTCGCCGCGGGAGTCGCAACGTGCGGCGGCTTCGCCGGCCCGGCCGCCTGGGCGGCCGCGGGTGCGGCCGGCGCCGGCGCGCAGCACGGCGACTCTTTGTGTTGGGCGTAGAGCATGGCGGCGGACACGCCCAGGGACACCGCGACGGCCAGCCAGCGCCCCCGGCCCCTGGCTAACAAACCTCTGCGCACCAGCAGACCTTAACCGGCAGCTTCGACGCGGTGCGGCAGTATCCGGTTTTCTGGACGCTGTGAGTTCGCTGATGGTGCGCCCACGGGCGGTAACGGTGGTTGACTGCCATCTATTGCGGGTGGGTGGCCAGATAATCCGCGACCGGGATCGGCGCGGTCGCCGAGTAACCGACGGGCAGCACCACGTCACCCGCGGTGGTGGTGTAGTAGACGTCCCACCGGTAGTAGCCAGCAAACCCCGCGGGGTCGGCGGCGAGCACCGCGGCGTAGTCGTCGACCGCCCGCACATATTGATTGGAGTTGTTGTACCGGTACAGCGCGTTATCGGGGTTGTCGACGAAGCCGTTGGCGGCCAGGTAGCGACCGGCCGCCATGATGCTGTCCTGCGGCGAGTAAATGTCGCCCCCGTCGCCGTAGGCGGCAAATGTTGACGGGAGGAACTGCATCGGCCCTTGCGCGCCGGCGGTGCTCACCCCCGCGACGCGGCCGAAACCGGTCTCTACCAGGTTGATCGCCGCCAGATAGGCCCAGCCGACGCCGGTCGCCGATTCCGCGTGCCGGTAGTAGCCCACGAGTTCCTCAGCGGGTGTCGGGGCCACGATGCGCCAGGCGGGCAGCGTGTCTTTGGGACGGCTCATCACCAGCAGCTCACGGCGCGCGTCGACATTGCGGTCGTAGCTGTCCAGCAGCGGCGCCGGAATGCGTGGCCGGGTGATCGGGTCCCAGTCGGGGTGCGCGCCGATGGCACGGTACGCCGCCTGTTGACGACGCGCCGCGGCCGTCAACACCTGCTCCGACGACGACGGGTTGCGCAGCGCCCGCTCGTCGGCAACCAGGTCGTCGGCGAGCCGCGCCGGGTCGGAGGCCAACCCCGGTTGCGCGGTGTCGAGTGCCGGTCGCGGCGGCGCGGCCGCGAGCGTGGCGGTGGTGGTCGTGGCCGTCGGAGTGGCGGGCCGGGCCGAGTGCGCGCAGCCGACGACGGTCATCATGGCCGTGACCAGGACAAGCAGGGTGGCGTGCCGCCGGATGCGGTTCCTCGGGGCGGCGGACCCCGCTTCAGCTATGTGGACACGATCGTCGCTCACTTGTGTTCACTTCCCGGCGATGGCCTGCACGTAGCGGCCCCAGCTTTCGTCGGCGGGTTCTCGACCCGACGACGTAGAGTAGCGCGAAAGCCGGCGCACGCGGTAAGGAGCAGCATTATGCCGGTCCGCGCACACCGGACGCGCACCCGGCGAGGCAGCCCCGGGTGGCTGCCCTGTTTAGTGGTCGTGATCAGTCTGCTGGTGACCGCGCTGCCTGCGCCCACCGCCGCGGCGTCGCCGCCGGTCCGCATCTCCCAGCAAAGCGAGCAGATCCTGCAAAATCTGTTGGTCGCCAGCACGAAGGCCGCCGCCGCGGCCCCAACCGAACGCTCGGACATACTGTCGCGGCAGTTCCTGGGCACCCCCTATGGCGCAAACACGCTCATCGGTTCGGCGACCGAACTCGAGGTGTTTGTCGTGGAGCTGCAAAAGGTGGACTGTTTCACCTACGCCGACTACGTCGAAGCCCTGAAACGATCCCGCAACCGCGACGAGTTCCTCAACAGCCTTGCCGGGGTTCGGTATCGGGACGGGGTTGTCGAATTCGCGCACCGCAAGCACTTCTTCACCGACTGGTCCGCGGTTGCGCCGGCGGTCGCCACCGACGTCACCAAGAGCGTTAGCCCGCACGCGATTCAGGTGACCAAGAACCTCAACCAGAAGGGTTCGGGCGGGGTGTACCTGGCCGGCCTGCCGGTGGTGTCGCGCACCCTGTCCTACATCCCTAGCCAGCAGGTCGACGGCGGCGTGCTGGCCCGGCTACGCACCGGTGATTACCTTGGGGCGTACGCCCAAGACGGCGGCCTCGACGTTACCCATGTCGGCATCTTCATCGACACGCCCGGCGGGCCGGTGTTCCGCAACGCGTCCTCACTGCAGGCCAACAACAAAGTCGTCGACACCCCGCTGCACGACTACCTGCAAACCGTGCCCGGGGTGGTGGTGCTGCGCCCGGTTCAATAACGTGTGGTGCTTTCGGGTCGCCGTGGCGTAGCGTCGACGCGCCGAACGTGCAACCACGGCGGAGTTTTCGCGGAAATCCCGCCACCAGCGCACGCTCGGCGCGGTGGGGCTAACGCGGTGCCAGAAGCTCGAACGGCTCGGTCGTCCCGCTGAACGCCCGTATTGCGCCGTCGGATTCGCGGGCGTCGCCGTCGTAGCGCAGCCGGTATCGGCCGGGCGGGGTGTCCGCCGGCACCGTCCAGGTCGCCGTGATCACCGACGCCCGTCGTCGCGTGCGGTGCCACCGGAAGGTGGTCGACCAGTCGCCGTCGTCGGCGACGGTGCTCCAGCCGCTGTCGGTTTCGCGCTGCACCCGCAGATAGGTGCCGCCGCGGCGTAGGTCGTTGTTCGGGTGGGCGCCGGCGAACACCGCCCGGACCGTCGCGCCCGGGCGGTAGCGGGCGTGCGGGGCCTCGAGGATGTCACCGAACCGGCGCCCATCCACCGGCATGTCCGCGGCGCGACGTCGCCGGGCCCGCCGCCTGCGGGACAAATCAACCGGGGCTGAGCCGGCCGCTGGCGGGCGCCCGTCGCGCATCGCCGCGGCCAGGTCGGCCACCACCTGCTGCAGCGCCGGCAGCTGCCAGCGGCCGAACATGGTGCTACCGCCCTCGTAGCGCTGCTCGTCGTACTCCTCCGGGGTGGTCACGTAGTGCACATAGCCGTTGCTGTAGCCGGCGACCAACACGTCACGCGGTTCGGCGCCGACGATGTCGGCCACGGTGCGGCGCAGCCGCAACCCGGCGACGATGGTCACCTCGGCGGGGATGCCGATCAGGTACAGGTGGCCGATGCGCAGCAGCTGCACCGGAGCGCGTTCGGCCATCAGCGGCAGCACCTTGTTCAGTCGGCGTCCGCCCACCACAACGCCTTTGGGCGCGTGAGCATCCCGCAGCCGCGGCGACAGCCGGTACACCACCTGCCGGACCAGGCCGTCGACGACGGGGTTGCGACCTTGGCGCAACAGCGGATACAGCGGCCCGAGTCCCTCCTCGGTGCCGGCCAGCGCGGCGGCGCCGGCCATCACCGGCCCGGTGCGGTGTTCGCGCCCATCGCCGCTGAACTCGGGCTGCACCGCGAAGTCGGACAGATCGACGTAGGTGGCGCGGGCGTTGAGGCCGCCGACGACGTCGACGCCGACGTCGACGGCCAGCTTGGCTGCGGCAACGGTCTGCCGAGTGCCGATAATGCGGGTGTTCTCGAACTCGTCCTCGGTGGGCCCGCTGCCGGGCCGGCGGTTGAGGTTCGGCGACATGTCCCCGGTGTTGGTCTGGGCGAACGCCGCCACGAAGTCGGGCGGATCGTCGGCCAGGTAGTCGACGCCGCGGTCGAGCCGCTCCCAGCGGTAGGCGGCGTAACCCTTGTTGTCGCTGCTGATCAGGGTGTTGCGGTTGGTCATGCTGGTGCCGTGGGTGGCGAACCAGTTGATCACGCCGGCGAGTCGGCCACCGCGTTCGATGCGCAACAGCGTGGTCTGCGGGTCGATCGCGTCCGGGAACTGGGCCCGCTCGGCTGCCGGGTTGCGCGCAAACGCCGACGGCGACCGGTTGATACTGGCGTCGTGCAACTCGCCGATAGCGACGGACAGGGTGGCCGGCGCCAGGTCGGCATGCGCCCGGGTGACGGCCTCGAGGATGCCGTCGACGATCGCCCCGAAGGTTTGCGGCCGAAAGCCTCCGGTGTTGGAGTTGTACAGCCAGTGGTCGGCGTATCCGCCCGGACCGCAGTGGGTGTGGGTCGCGGTGAGCATCACGTTGTCGAGGGTGTACAGCTCGCCGTAGGTCGTGGCGAGCCGTCGCAGCACCTCACGGTGCACGCTGTCCAGCATCAACGGCAGCTCGCACACCACCAGCAGCACCCGCATCTCGGTTGCGGCGATGACGAAAGCCCGGGCGCGCAGCCGGGTGTGCAGCCCGGTGGTCTGTTGGGTGCGTACGCCGTAGCCGAGCATGCCGCACTCGGCGGGTTCGCCGGTGATGTCGGCGATGCCGCGCCCCACCCGGTATTCGGTGGTCATCGGGTCAACCTCCCAGCACGCGGGTCAGGTACTCGTTGCCGAATACCCGTGCGGGATCGAGTTTGTCGCGCAGTGCGACGAACGCGTCGAAGTGCGGGTAGGCCGGGCGCAGGTCCTCGGCGGTGCGGTTGTGCATTTTGCCCCAGTGCGGTCGACCGTCCATCGACCGGGCGATCGCCTCGACCGCGGCGAAATACGCGCGGTGGTCGCGGCGGTGGTACTGGTGCACCGCGATGTAGGCGCTGTCGCGCCCGGTGGCGGTGGACAGCCAGATGTCGTCGGCCGCGGCGAAGCGCACCTCGACCGGGAACCCGATGAGCTCCCCACTGCGGCGCAGATACTGGTCGATCTCGGCCAGCACCTGCGCAACGGCCGCCCGTGGCACCGCGTACTCCATCTCCCGAAACCGCACCGAACGCACCGAGGCGAAGACCCGATAGGAGCGGTCGATGTACTCGCGGGCGGACAACGCGTGCGCGGAGAGCGCGTTGGCGCGCGGGATGAGGCCCGGCCAGCGTGTCGTCATCCGCTGGATACCGTCGAAGACCTTGTTGGACAACAGCTCGTCGTCAACGTAGTGCCGCAACCGGCCCAGCGGGCGCAGCGGGGTGCCCGGCGGCACCCGGTTGTTGCGTTTGGTGAGCACGCAGCGGGTGTGCGGAAACCAGTAGAACTCGAAGTGGTCGTTGTTGTCGATGTTCGCGTCAAGGCCGGCCAGCACCGCATCGAGCGGTTCCGGCGCCTCGACGGCCGACAGCGCGAAGGCCGGTTCGCACTGCAGCGTGACCGTGGCGATCACCCCGAGCGCACCCAGCCCGACGCGGGCGGCGGCGAACACATCCGGATTCTGCTCGGCGCTGCAGTGCAGCAGCGACCCGTCGGCCAGCACGAGGTCCAGGGCGCGCAATTGGGTGGCGATCCCGCCCAGCCGTGCGCCGGTGCCGTGCGTGCCGGTGGACACCGCGCCCGAGATGGTCTGCACATCAACGTCACCGAGGTTGGTCATCGCCAAACCCCGCTGCCACAGCGCCTCGTTGAGCGCCCGGAGCCGGGTGCCGGCGCGCGCGGTGACCAGCCCGCTATCGCGGTCGGCGGCCACGATGCCGGTGAGATCGTCCAGTCGCAGCTGAACGCCGTCGGTGGCCCCGATCGCCGTGAACGAGTGACCCGATCCGATGGGTTTGACGCGCAACCCGCATTCGGTCGCTCTGCGCACCGCGTCCTGCAGTTCGGCGACGGTCCCCGGCGATTCGACGCCGGCGAGCCGCGCGCTGGCGGTGGCGGCCCAGTTCGTCCAGGTGGTCACGGCCTCCACTATGAGTTGGACAGTCGTCCAAGTCAAGCCTTGACTTGGACGTGCGTCCAGATGTTTGATGGAGGGCGTGAGATCGCGACTCCCGCAGGCCGAGCGCCGCGCCCAGCTGGTCGCGGCCGCCCTCGACATCGCGGTCGCCGAAGGCGTTGCGGCCACCACGATCCGGCGGGTGGCCGAACGGGCCGGCGTCGCGCTGGGCGTCGTGCACTACTGCTTCGCGGACAAAGACGACCTGTTCGTCGCGTTGGCCGAGCGCATCGTGACCGACCTGCTGGCCGCCGCGTCCGGCGCGCGCGGCTTCGACGACGCCGAAGACCTCGCCGCGGCCCTGCAGTGCGCGCTGGACGGGCTGTGGGAGGGCATTGAGGCCACCCGCGACGCGCAGCTGCTGACCTATGAGATCACCACCGCGGCGCTGCGCAATCCCGCGCTGAACCACGTAGCAATACGCCAGTACGAGGTGTCTCAGGCCGCGGTGTCCTCGCTGCTGTCCCTGGCGGCGACGAGCACCAACTCGACCTGGTTGCACCCGGTAGACGAACTCGCCGACGAAGTGCTCGCGATGCTCGACGGCGTCACACTGCGCTGGCTGGTGGACGGCGACGGCACGGCCGCGCGGGAACGGCTCGCCCGGTTCACCGACTACCTGCGCGGCTATGCCAAGACCACCCGCCGGCGGCGAAAGGCCTCGGCGTGACCGATCTGGATGCGCTCACCCGGGCCACCGCTGCGCTGGACCCGCCGCTGGCCGCGCTCGACCTGGGTGCGTTCCGGCAAAACGCCGCCGACCTGGTGCGCCGGGCCGGCGGTAAGCCGGTGCGGGTGGCCAGCAAATCGGTGCGCTGCCGCTGGGCGCTCGGGCAGGCGCTTGAGTGCCCGGGCTTTTCCGGCGTGATGGCGTACTCGGTGCGCGAGGCGATCTGGCTCGCCGAAAATGGCGTGCCCGACGTGCTTCTCGGCTATCCGAGCATCGACCGCGGCGCGCTGGCCGACCTGGGCGCCAACGCCGCGCTTTGCGAGGCGATCACGTTGATGGTCGACGACGCCGACCAGCTGACGCTGATCCGGTCCGCCGCCGGGCCCGCGCCGCTGCGGGTCTGTCTGGACGTCGACGCCTCGCTGCGCATCGGGCCGCTGCACCTGGGGGTGCGACGCTCACCGATCCGCACCCCGGCGGACGCCCGGGCGCTCGCGGAAACCGCGCTGGCGCAAGGCTTCCGCGTCGTCGGGGTGATGTTCTATGAAGCCCAAATCGCCGGGCTGCAGGACACGTCGGCAGCAATACGGCTGATGAAGAAGGCGTCGGCGGCCGAACTCGCACGGCGGCGCTCGGTGGTCGTCGAGGCCGTGGAGAAGGCCGCCGGGGCGTTGCAGATCGTCAACTCCGGCGGCACCGGCAGCCTCGAAATCAGTTCCGCCGACCCGTGCGTGACCGAGGTGACCGCCGGGTCGGGCCTGTACATGTCCGGCATCTTCGACCGCTACGACGCGTTCGAGTCGCGACCGGCGCTGTACTTCGCGCTTCCGGTCGTCCGCAAGCCGACACCAAAGATCGCGACGTTGTTCGGCGGCGGCTACATCGCGTCGGGGCCGCCGGGCCGCTCCCGGCTGCCCAAGCTGGCGACCCCGGGATTGAAGCTGATCGGCACCGAGGCCGCCGGCGAGGTGCAAACCCCCGTCGTCGGGGCCGCCGGATTGCGTATCGGCGACCGGGTGTGGCTGCGCCACGCCAAGGCCGGCGAGTTGCTGGAACGCTTCGACACCGTGCACGTCGTCGACCGGGACCGCATCGTCGAATCGGTGCCGTCCTACCGGGGCGAGGGCCGGACGTTTGGCTAACCAAGGGGGCCACGCTGTCACGGCGCCCACCGTCGACGGCGCCGATGTCATCTTCATCGGCGGGGCAGTGGTGACGGTGGCCCCGGGTGCGCCCGAGGCCGAGGCGCTGGCCGTGACCGGCGGGCGGATCAGCGCGGTCGGATCGAACTCGGAGGTGTTGGGGCTGCGGAGATCCGGGACGACGGTGGTCGACCTGCGGGGACGAGCGGTGTTGCCGGCGTTTGTGGAGGCACACGGTCACCCGTTCGCGATGGGGGTGGCGCTCGCCCCGCCGGCCATCGACGTGCGGCCGTTCACCGTCGCGACCGGCGCCCAGGTGTTGCAGAAACTCACCGACGCCACCAAGGCGGCGCCGAACGGCAGTCCGATCCTGATGAACGGCGTGGATGTCCTGCTGCAACCCGATCTGCAGTTGCCGACGCGAACGCAGCTGGACACGCTGGCCCCGAACAACCCGGTCATCATGGTGGCGAACAGTGGCCATGCCGCCTACGCCAACACCGCGGCGTTGGAGTTGGCCGGCATCACCACAGACACGCCCAATCCGACCGGTGCGGAGTTTGTGCACGGATCCGACGGGGAACTGACCGGGGAGGTCCGGGAGACCGCCGCGCTGCTGCAGTTGGCGGCACCCGTTTTCCAACGTGGCGGGGGTGACCTGCTTGCCAATGTGCGCTGGGCCTACGACCAGCTGGCGCGCGCCGGTATCGCCACCTCCAGCGACCATTCCTACGACGCGGCCGCCCAATCGGCGCTGATGTCGCAGCTCGCGCGGGAACCGGGGTGCGCGTTGCGGATTCGCGCCTACGAGATGGGCACCCCGGCGCTGGCGCACGATCCCGCCAACATCGCGGGTAGCCGGCCGGGCGCCGACGAGCTGTTCGCCAAGATCGGGATGAAACTGTGGGCCGACGGATCGCCCTGGCAAGGCAATATCTTCACCACCTTCCCGTACCTGACCACCGAGGCAACGGCCCGGATGGGCTTGGGACCGCACCATCACGGCGCAATGAACTACACCCCCGAGCAGGTCAGCGAGTTGGCGGCCGCGTTCGTCCGCCAGGGCTGGCAGCTGGCCTGCCACGTGCACGGCGACGCCGCCATCGACGTCGTGCTGGACGCCTTCGAACGCACCGGGGCGCCCCCCGATCTGCGGCTGCGGCTCGAACACGTCGGGGCGATGCGGCCCGACCAGTTCGCGCGGGCGGCCAAACTCGGCGTCACACCCAGCCTGTTCATCGCGCACGTCTACTACTGGGGCGACGTGCTCATCGACGAGCTGTTCGGACCCGACCATGGGGCGCACTGGATGTCGGCGAGGTCGGCCCTGGATGCGGGCCTGCGCATCTCGTTCCACAACGACGGCACCGTGACCCCGCCCGACCCGATCGGCAACATCGCCACCGCGGTCACCCGCACCGCCAAAGGCAGCGGCCGGGTGCTGGCCCCCGAGGAACGCCTCGACGTCGACATGGCGATCCGGGCGCAGACCCTGGACGCCGCCTGGCAACTGCACCTCGACGCCGAGATCGGCAGCCTCGAACCCGGCAAGTACGCCGACCTGGTCGTGCTCTCGGCCAACCCGCGCAGCACCCCGCCCGACCAGCTGCGGGAGTTGACCGTCGAAGCGACCTTCCTGATGGGTCGGCAAACCTATGGCGACCCGCTGGGCTAAGTCTTGGTTCCAGTCTCGCTTGGCCCTGTCGGGCCCCAAAGTGAGATCAAGATCACAATAGTGGTCAGGCGATAGTTCAGCTCTCACAACGTATTTGGAACCGCCTCACAGGTGATCACCAAGCTCGTGTTACATGGCGGCAACTTTGAATTTCTAGCCTCGTTGCATAGCTTTCAACGATTGCTGCGACGCCGTCTGAGCGTGGCAGCCCCGTGACACGCGCACCGAGGAGATGCCATGACGCTGCTGGACGACCGCACCGAGTTGCAGGTTTCCGCCGATCAGGCGTGGACGGTGGCCTGCGCCTACGACTATCTGATCCCCGGTCGCGGTGTCGCGGTGCTGCTCGCCGACGGCTCCCAGGCCGCGCTGTTCCGTCTCGACGACGGCTCGCTGCACGCCCTCGGCAATATCGATCCGTTCTCCGGCGCGGCGGTGCTGTCGCGCGGCATCGTCGGCGACCGCGCCGGTCGGGCCGCCGTGCAGTCGCCGATCAAAAAGCAGGCCTTCGCGTTCGACGACGGGACCTGCCTGGACCACCCTGAGGTGACGGTGCCGGTTCACCCGACCCGGCTCACCTCGGACGGCTGGGTCCAGATCGGTCCCGCCGCCTGACCGTCGGGTCGCCTGCCGGCCCCCGCCGCTTTACGGCTCTGCCGCCCCAGGCGCCTCAGTAGCAACTTCTGTCCCTGTCTGGAGGATGACCACGTTCTCCAAACGGATATCGCATCCGATATCACGTGGACGAGGGCCGTGCCGGGCATGCTGGTCGTCGATGTGGGGTTATCCAGCGATCGCCGGCGGCGGCGAGGACGATGAGGGTCGATCAGGAGGTCGATCGCGATGGCCATCAGCTACCGTCCGGGCCGGCTCGTCACGTGGTTGTTCCGGGCACCGTCTCGGCTGTATGACTGGCGGCTGGGCTGGCTGCTTGGCCGCCGGCTGTGCCGGATCACCCACGTCGGACGCAAATCCGGCCGGCGGTACCGGACGGTGGTCGAGGTCGTCGGCCGCGACGCCGTGTCCGGCGAGCTGATGGTGGTGTGCGGTTTCGGGCGTCGGGCCGACTGGTACCGGAACCTGCGGGCGAACGACGCCGCTGCGATCGAGGTCGGGTTCCGTCGGTTTGCGGCCGGCTGGCGTGAGCTCGACGTCGACGAGGCCGAGCCGGTGATGGCAGCCTACGAGCGCCGCAACCGACTGCTGGTGCCGCTCATTCGACGGATCCTCAGCCGCGTGCTCGGGTGGCGCTACGACGGGAGCCTGGAGGCCCGGCGCAAGCTCCTGGCCGAGATGCCGATCATCGCGTTTAAGCCGAAGGGCTGATGATCCCCGCCGTCACGCTGGCGTCGCCTTGCCGACCTGATCCCCGGCACTACCCGAGTCGCCATCCTTGATGGCGCGCGGATGCACTTCCCGGACGAGCGGTTCGACGAATTCCTGCCGCTCCTGCAACAACACTGGGCGCAACACTGCGAATGACTGATCACTGGGTCAGCCCGGCGTGGTTTGCCGCAATCGGGATATCGGCGCGTCGAAATTCTACGTTCGGTGCTGTTGCCTGGTCGTTTCGCTAGCTCGGTGGTGATTGTTTCCGTTGTTGTTACGTTGCTAAGCGTGCCGTGTGTGGAATAGCGTGGCCGGGCGCGTTCGCTCGCCGAGCCGAGGAGACTCATGGCCACTGCGGCATCGTCACTGCCCAACTACAGCGAGTTGCAGGCCGTCACTGGCACGGCCATCTTGCTTGGCCTGTGCGCACTCGTGGTGATCGCGGTCACCGTGCATTGGTGGCGCCGGCGCTAAACGCGGCACAGCACTTTTGTACCGGCTCTCGACCAGGTGGTGCTGCTGAATTGTGATGGCATATCCGGTACCACTTGCTCAAGCTAGGCCGCCCGACCCGACGTGGTATCGGATGCGCTATCCGTTTAGCGGAGGTCCCCATCCTTCAGACAGGGACTGCCGAGGCTTCTGGGACGCCTGGGGTTAGTGCCTGGTGAGGTAGAGGTATCCCTCGACGGAGCGTGGCAGCTGACACCACGTCATGACATCCGCGGGTACGTCGGATATTCGATTCCCGACAAATACTGAACGGTGCGCACGACCTGACACGAGTAGCCGAATTCGTTGTCGTACCAGACATAGAGGATCGCGCTGTCACCGTCGACGATCGCCGCGTTCTCGTCGATGACGCACGCCGCACGCGAACCGATGAAATCGCTTGATACCACGTCGGTTGCGGCGGTGTAGTCCAGGCTGCGGCTCAGCGGTCCCGACAGCGATGCCTGACGCAGGTACTCCAACGCCTCCTCTTTGGTGGTCGCGCGTTTCAGTTGCAGGTTGAGGATGGCGACCGAAACATCGGGCGTAGGAACACGAATCGAGTTACCGGTGATCTTGGCTTTCAGATCCGGCAGCGCCTTGGCCACCGCGGATGCAGCACCGGTCTCGGTGAGGACCAGGTTGAACGGTGCGGATCGGCCGCGACGGTCGGCCTTGTGGTAGTTGTCCAGCAGATTCTGGTCGTTGGTGAACGAGTGCACGGTCTCCACATGCGCCCGAACGATGCCGTACTCGTCGTCCAGCGCCTTCAGCGGGGGAACGATCGCGTTAGTCGTGCATGACGCGCACGAGAAGATCTGCTGCTCGAGATCCAGTGTGCGGTGGTTGACTCCGTGCACGATGTTCGGCACGTCCCCTTTGCCCGGTGCGGTCAGCAGCACCTTTCCGATACCGGGACGCAGGTGCCGGGACAAGCCTTCGCGGTCGCGCCATTTACCGGTGTTGTCGATCAGGATCGCGTTGTCGATGCCGTATTGGGTGTAGTCGACGCTGGCCGGGTCGTCACTGTAGATGAACTTGATGACGTTGCCGTTTGCGATGAGACAGTTGTTGTCCTGGTCGACCTTGATGGTGCCGTTGAACTGGCCGTGAATCGAGTCGCGGCGCAGCAGCGATGCCCGCTTGGCCAGGTCGCAGCCCCCGTTGCTGCGCACGACGACCGCGCGCAAGTTCAGGCCATTACCGGAGCCGGCCTTTTCGATGAGCAGCCGCGCCACCAGCCGGCCGATGCGACCGAAGCCGTAGAGCACCACGTCCCGCGGGCCTTGCGGCTCGATCTTGTTTTTACCGGTCACCTCGTCAAGCTGCTCAGCGGTGAACACGGGAATGGGCAGATCGCGGTCGTCGGCGCGGTAGGCCATCACCAGCAGGCCGAGGTCGATCTTGGATGGCCCCAGGTCGAGGTCGGCCAGCGCCTGCAGGAACGGGAATGTCTCGTCGACGGTCAGTTCGTCGCCGCTGAGCTGCCGCGCAAAACGGTGGGTCTTCAGGATGCTGATGACCGACTTATTCACCAGGGACCGGCTGTGCAGCAACACGGTGACGCCCTTGGTCCGGTGCAGGGCGCCGATGATCGGAATCATCGCCTCGGCAAGGGCTTCCTGAGCGTTCCAATGGGCGAGTTCTGGCGTGTTCAAATCCATACGTCCTACGGGTCACCTGGCCAGCTCACAGTGAGCGGCGCCTCGATGGTAGCGAGCGCCAGATCGCACACCGCGGGTCGATCCCGTTGTGAGGTTTCCGGTGACGTGTGTATGGACGCGGCAACGCAATTCGCTTACCGCGGGGGACAGGGCGCCTTAACGACGTGGTCGTCGACGAGTCATCCAGCCGGTTGGTCGGGCGGTGGCGGCGCCGGGTCTGCAGGTGGCGCGGGCTGGTCGGGCGGGATCGCCCCGTCGCAACCGCCGGGTGGCGGCGGGTCGGGGAAGACGTTGTTGCCGCTGTCGCCGACGCAGTCGTAGTTCCACGTCGGTCCGACCCAGCGGTTGCCGCCCATCCACTGGTGCCAGTACGACCCGTCGGGGTACTTCTCGCCGTCGCATACCCGGAGCCGGCCGACACCCCACTGTCCGCCGGGGCAGAAGTTCTTCGTCAGATCCGGCTGATGCGGGTCCGGCGAGCCGGGCGGGTCCGCGCCGGCGGCCGGTGCCAACCACAGGCCCGCCAGCACTAGCGGAGCGCAGCCGACAGCCAGCCACCGACGATTGACACGCATGCTTCCATCCCCTTGCGATCTGAGCATGAAACCTTGTCGCCCAACCACGGTCGTGGTTTCAGGATCGACGTTATCGGCCATGAGCGGGCCGTCACACAGGCAATGCCCAACCGCCAGAAAGCACTCAGTCGACCACCAGCTAGGACTCAGCGAATGCTGACGCGGCCGGCCCGATTCACCCGGACGAAGAGCGAACATCCTTTGGCAACGGATCCGGCCGATTGCGAGCCGCTCGTTCCGTCGCATCGCTGCGCATGACCACCGCAGTGCTGGAGGCATAGAAGGCCACGACGCGTCGGCGGTCAAGTACGACCCAGGTACGGCTGCCCCCTTCGCGCTGGTTGTGAAGAGCTTTTGTCTCCAGCCACTCGTTGAGGACGTCGTTGCCGCAATCGAAGTCTTCAACGACGTGATCGGCAATGAGGAGAACGGGCCTCTCGCAGTTCACCGTTCTAGAGTCGACGGATTCGCCAGCAAGCGTGCCAGCTCAGGCTTGGGGCTGGGCGGGCGGTCGAGCAGCGCCTGAAGGTCGGCCCACGCGGCGTCGTCCAGGACGAACACGCGGTTAGCTCTTGCCACCGCGACGTGGCAATCGTATGGTTGGTTCTAGTAATCACCTGATTGGAAAACCTCAGTGGTCGATAGTACGCGGGACCGCATCCTTGATGAAGCGCTGCGCTTGTTTGCCGAGCACGGTTATGCCGGCACGTCGGTCGGGTCGATCGAAGACGCCGCCGGCCTGTCCCCGCGTTCGGGCGCCCTGTACACGCATTTCGGGTCGAAGGAACAGGTCATGGCCGCCGCCGTTGAGCGTGCCATTCAGACTGCCGACATCAGTTTCACGCTCGCGCCGATGCTGTCGCTGGGCAATCTGGAGGCCGAGCTGACCTTGGTGGCACGGGGCTCGCTCGTGCTGATGACCAACTGGCGCGACCTAATCCGGGTGATGGCCAAAGAAGGCGACCGGTTCCCAGAGGTGATGGCCACGGCACGGGATCGACTATTCGCCAGGTCTCATCAGTTCCTTGCCAAGTGGCTCGAAGATAAGTCCCCAGACGCGAGTTCAGCAGACCGTGACTTCGAGGCGATCACCACGATCTGGCTTGGTGCCATCGAAAACTACTGGATCGCCGCCTATCTCCACGATGACCGCCCGTTCGGAATCGACGAGGACCGCTTTGTTCGGCAATGGGTCCACACCCTGATGACCGCGATAGGAGCACCGAGATGATGCCAACCACCTTCGATTTGAACGACCCGGCACTCATCGCGGACCCCTACCCGCACTATGCCCGGTTGCGCGACGAAGCCCCGGTGTATCACTGCACGGATCCGGATCTGTGGGTCCTCAGTCGCCACGATGACGTCGCCGTCGCGATCCGCGACGCGAGCCGGTTCTCCTCCGACCTGGGCAACGCGTCGCGCTTCGCGGATAACCCGTTCAACCCCACGATGAAGATACCTAGCCTGCTCGCCCGGCTCTTGGGCAGCGTTGCGCCGGTCCGCACCTTGCTGACCAGTGATGCGCCGCTGCATACCGAGTTGCGCCGCAAAGTCGGCCGCGCGTTCACCCCTCGCCGAATCACCGCCTGGGAACCGCGAATCTGGGAAATCGCGGACAGCCTCGTCGACGAGATGGCCGCCAAATCCGATGGCTCGCCGATCGATCTCGTCACCGACCTGGCCTCCCCGCTGCCCACGATTGTCATCGCCGAGATGATGGGCATCCCCGCCGAGCGTCACAACGACTTCAAACGCTGGTCGGACAACCTGGTCAACGGGCTGCTCACCGACGGCAGCAAGGCCAAACTGCTTTCCAGCGCAGTCGAAATCTCGTGGTTTTTCGCCCGCGCCGTACGGACGCGGCGGCGCAACCCGGGGGACGACCTGGTCAGCCTGCTGGTGGCCGGTGACCGCGACACCGAGGCGCTGAGCCTGCCCGAGCTCGTCAACTTCTGCATCTTGCTGCTGGTCGCCGGCAACGAGACCACCACCAACCTGATCTCCAACGCGATGCTGGCGATGTTGGACCGCCCCGAGGTGTGGCAGCAGATCGTGACCGAGCCAGCCTTGGCCGCGGCCGCGGTCGAAGAGACCCTGCGCTTTGACGGCCCCGGGCAAGGTCTGCTCCGAATCACCACCACCGACATCACGATCGCCGACACCACCATTCCCGCCGGTGCCCGAGTGCTGCCGCTGATCGCCTCAGCGAATCGCGACCCCCGCCACTGGGACGACCCCGATGAATTCCGCCTGGACCGAAAAACCGGCGACCACCTCGCGTTCGGCTCCGGGATCCACTTCTGCCTCGGTAACGCCTTGGCTCGTATCGAAAGCCGCGCCGCTATCGAGGCACTCGCGCGTCGGCTACCGACCCTCACCCGCGCGGGGACGCCCGTCCGGATCGCCAGCCCGGTGCTCCGCGGACACCGATCGCTACCGGTCGTCATCGGACGCGACGCCCCGGCCGCCGCCACGATCGGCGGATAATGCCGACCAGCATCTGCCCCAGACTGGATGAAAATCTCTGCGTGCTCGCGTGTTTAGGCCATGCCCACCGATTCCAGTTGTTCCGGCGCGGTCGCGAACGGGGGCTGGAACCGTCGGCCCGGCAGCGCCACCAGGCCGGCGACCGCCGCCGCGTAGCACAGACCCGCGACCACCGTGCAGGCCGCGGCGAGCCCAGACAGGAACGCATGCTGCGCGGCGGCGAGCAGGTCCGGATTGCCGGCCGCGATACGGAACGCGACCGGCACCGAATCAGCGGCCTCGGCGGCCTTCCCGGTTGCCGCGAATGCGGTGTCGACGAGGCGAGCGCCAAAAATCGACGAGAACACCGAGCCGACGACCGCGACACCCAGCGTTGAACCCAACTCGCGGGTGGCATCGTTGACCGCCGAACCGACTCCCGCTCGAGCGGGCGGAAGTACGCGCATGATGGATTCGGTTGCCGGAGTGGCGATCAGCCCCATGCCCAGGCCCATCAACAGCATCTGCGCGACGATCGTTGTCCAATACGGCGTGTCGGCCTCGGCGCTGCCGGCGATCCACGCCATCGCGGTGCCGAACGAGACGAGGCCGGTGACCACCACGGCGCGGGTGCCCACCCGAGTGGCGAGCAGCCCGCCGACTAGCGAGCCGACCGCGATCGACAATGCGACCGGCAGGATGCGGGCGCCGGTGGAGAGCGGGCTGTACTCGCGGATGACCTGGAAGTACTGGGTGATGAGGAAGATGAACCCGGATAGCGCGAAGAAGGTCACCGTCACCGATGCGCTGGCGGCGCTGAACCGGCGATCGGTGAACAGTCGCACATCGAGCATGGGGTGTTCGGCTGCGCGCTCCAGCGCCACGAAGACCACTGCCAGACCGACAGCGATCGCGAACCCGAGCAGGGTCGCGGTGCTGCGCCAGCCGCGTTCGGGGGCCTCGATAATCGTGTAGACGAGCACTCCGAGGAGGGCTACCGAGGTGGTCAAGCCGCGGATGTCCAGCGCCGGTACCGAGGGATCGCGCGACTCGGGGACTAGAAGAAACCCGAGGACCGCCGCCACCAGCGCGACCGGCACCAGTGCCCAGAACACGCTGCCCCAGTAAAAGTGTTCGAGGAGTAGGCCGCCGCTGACCGGTCCAGATGCGACGCCGACCCCGACCACCGCACCCCAGCCGCCGAGCGCGGCCGCGCGCTGGCGGCGGTCGGGGAAGGCGTTGGTGATGATCGACAGCGTCGTGGGGAAAATCAACGCGGCGAACGCCCCCATGCCGAAGCGTGCCGCGATCAGTGCGCCGGTGCTGTCGACGAGCGCCCCGGTCGCGCTGGTGACGGCGAATCCGAGCAGTCCGACCAGCAGGGCCGGGCGTCGCCCGTAGCGGTCCGAGAGACTTCCCGCGGCCAGCACCAGGGCGGCGAACGTGAGGTTGTAGCCGTCGACGACCCACTGCAGTCCGCGGGTGTCGGCGCCGAGTTCGGTCGCGATGCTGGGCAGCGCAACGTTGACGATCGTGATGTCGAGGTTGATCGCGAGCACCGCGACGTAGACCGCAACCAGGATTCCCGCCCGACGACTCATGAGGGTTCTCCGTGGTGGGGGTGCCAGTCGTCAACCCTGGCGGGTCGCTCACCGACAGTCATAACTACCCCTTCGCCGTGCTGTACTTGGTATACTCAAGTTAGCTTTAGATTGTCAAGGAGTCAGGGTGGGTCGAAGCTACGGCCAGTACTGCGGACTGGCCCGCGCGCTCGAGGTCGTGGGCGATCGGTGGAATTTGCTCATCGTCCGGCAGCTCCTCATTGCCCCGGCCCGCTACCAGGAGCTCCGTGAGGGGTTGCCCGGCATGGCCACCAATCTGCTCGCCGACCGGCTCCGCGATTTGGAAGCGGCCGGCGTGCTCGAACGGCGGCTTGCCAACGACGGCAACGCCATCACCTACGCCCTCACCACCTGGGGTGCCCAACTCCGCGAACCGATCGAGGGCCTCATCCGCTGGTCCACGCCGCTGATGATCCGAGGACCCCAAGGCGACACCTTCCGCGCCGACGGGCTCCTGGTCGCCCTGCCCGCCCTGTTCCACGGCAGAGCGCCCGCAGATCGGCCAACGACGGTCGGTATCACCGTGCACGACGACACCGACCGTCGGGTTGTCCAGGTGCGGGCCACCCACTCAGGCATCGAGGTGAACCCGCACGACGATCGAGAGCTCGACGCCGTTCTAAGCGCCGACGCCCCAATAATTCTCGGGCTGGCGGCAGGTGTGCTCGCACTCGCCGACGTCCTCGGGCTCGTTGACATCCAAGGCGATGAAGCCGCCGTGCGCGCCATTTTCGGGGCACCCGCCACCCCGTCCCCATGACTCCGGCCCCGGCGGGGCGGCACCGCGCGGGCGAGTCAGCAGCGCGGTCTCCAGCGTCATCGTTGGTGCGCTTGGCTGAGCCGCCGTTGCTGGCTACACCCATGAAGGCTAGGACGGCTGGTCTTCGGCGGGGGAGCCGTCGCCTTGGGCCAGGTGGCGCAGGACCCGTTCGTTGAGGGCGGCCAGCATGTCGAGCTCAGCCGGGGTGAGCAGGTCGATGAAGTTCCGGCGGACGTCCGCCACACGCCCGGGATTGCCTTAGCTGTGGTCGTCAACCGAGCGGCCGAGATAGGCCATGAGCCGTGTCGTTGGGGGCGCGTCCTCGGAAACAGGTTGGGCTGGGCCGAATCCGCCCGGCCGCCGCAGCATGTCTTCTGGCACCGACTGCACCAATTCCAGGCAGAACGCCAGCAGTTCCGCGGGCAGCTCGATGAACCGGTTCTGTGAGCGGTACACGTCCCAGCTGTGCAGGGCCAAGTCGGCAACGGGGAAGGTTAACGCTCGGCGCAGCGGAACCTCACCCTGAGGCGAAACCCGCATCGCCTCCATGTCCGCAGCGGGCAAGGTGTCTCGTAACCGGGCGGCCAGCTCGCGAAGTCGCGCGGCCGGATCCTCGCACATCCAGTCGGCGGGCTGGGAGGGCACCGTCGGAACCTCCCCACCCTCGACCAACAACACGACCTTCGTTGCGCTCCCGCTGACATGGGCCACCAGGTCCCGGATGCTCCAGCCCTCTAGGTTGGATGGTTGATCCCACTCCGCCGGTGGGATCTGCTCCACTGCCTCGATGATTAGGCCCATCGCTTGCGTGGCGATCGTGCCGACCCTCGCCGAGGCTGCGTCGTTCATGAGCGGATTCTAACTATGGGGGCGGTTCCGCCCGGGCGGGTTAGGTGGCCCCGCCTTCCGGTAGCTCCGCGTCCGCAATTGTCGGGTGGTGGGGGAGTTCGACCGGGTATAGACGATGGCTGTCGCGCAGGCCTTTGAGTTCGACCTCGCGCGCCGGTCCGAGCTGAATATCCGAGCGTCCGTGCAGCGCGTCGCGGACCGGATCGCTGACGAGGATCTCGCCGCCGCCGGCCTGGCCCGCGACCCGCGCGGCCATCGCAACATTGCGCCCGAACAGGTCGTCTCCGCGCCTAAGGGACGTGCCCATGTGGATGCCGATGCGCACCCGGATGGCTTCGAAGCGCTCAGGGTTCTCGCGCAGGGCCCGTTGCACCGCGATCCCGCAGCGCACGGCTTGTCCAGGATCGCCGAAGGCGATCATGAATCCGTCGCCCTGGCTCTTCACCACATGACCACCGTGGTCGTCGACGAGGTTGCAGACGAGCTTGTTGTGGCGCTCGAGCACCTTGACCCATCCCTTGTCGCCTAGCGCTTCGTTGAGTTCGGTGGAGCCCTCGATGTCGGAGAAGGCGATCACGACCTGTCCGTCGGCTGTCAGCCGGGCCAGGTCGGGGCGTTCGACCTGGGCCCAGCCGGCGAGGTCCTCGATCGAGTTGCGAACGGTGGTGTCCGTTGTCATTTGATCTGAGGCACCCATGGCCGCTTGACCTGCGGTGCCTCAGATCAAGTGACAACCGGCAACGGATGGTTTGCCATTTAATCTGGGGTAAGTCGACTTTCGTGGCAGCAAGGGAGCTTGGTGGGGTATCAGTTGTCTCTGGAGAGGGGTCGCCTGTGGGGCAGGTGCGGGAGGATTCGGACGCGCCTGTCCAGCGCGCGGCCGGGGTTTGTCAGCCATCAGCGGACACTGCTTGGTTCCGGCTGGGGCCTGAAGCGGCCGCCAGAAACCCCGGCCCGCGCTCGCGCCGTCGACACAGTCCACGTCAGCCTCGCTCACCGGTTCCCGAAACGCCCTGACCATGCATGGTCAATCCACCAGTGGATCTACGATCAGCAACTCAGTGCGGCCCGCCGGCCGCGATGGCGGTGCCGCACGTTGGGCCACCAGCTGGCTTCGCGCAGCAGTGTGGCGATGGCGGGGACGGTAAGGGTGCGCACCAGGAAGGTGTCGAGGAGTAGTCCGCAGCCGATGATGAGCCCGGCCTGGATCATGATGGCTATCGAGCCGGTGGTGAGGCCGAACATGCTGGCGGCGAAGATCAGGCCGGCTGAGGTGATGACGGAGCCGGTGTTGGCGACGGTGCGTAGTACGCCGACGCGGATATTGCGTCCGGATTCTTCGCGCAGCCGTGAGACGAGCAGCATGTTGTAGTCGGCGCCGACTGCTACCAGGATGATGAACGCCAACAGCGGTACCGGCCAGGCGATTTCGTATCCGAGGCCCCATTGGAATATCAGAACGCCGATGCCTAGTGAGGCCAAGTAGTTCAACACGACGGTGCCCAGCAGGTACAACGGGGCCACTATGGCGCGCAGCAACATCACCAGGATGAGCCCGACAATGAGCAGGGTGGCGATGGCCAGTTGGGCGAAGTCCGCCCGCAGCAATCGCTGGATGTCGGAGTTGACGGCGGGGAACCCGGCAACCGAGACGGTGGCGTCGGCCAGTGAGGTGTTGGGGCGCGCCGCGTTGGCAACGTCGACGATCTCGTGTGCCAGGCGGATTGCTGCGCCACTGTAGGGGTCGGGGGTCGATTCGATGGCAAAGCGTGCGGTTTTGCCGTCGGCTGACAGGAATTGTTTCGCTACATCGGCGAATCGGCGGTTCTCAAAGACATTGGCGGGCAGGTAGAAGCCGCTGGCGGAGTCCGAGGAGGCGCTGGCGCGAGCGGAGTTCTGCAGTTGGGTGGCGATCTGGTTCATCCCGGACAGCAGTTCGATGTTGCTGTCGACCAGCGTGTGCACGCCGGTCGCCAGTGCTTGGGCGCCCGCGGCGAGTTGGCTGATGCCGTCTTGGAGTCGACTGATGTTGCCGGCCAGGTCGGCGGGATCACCGAGGGCTCCGAAGGCCTTGTCCAAGGCGGTGACCGCGGTTTGGACATTGGCGAGGGTGCCGGCCACGGTGGCATTAGTGTCGGGGTTGTAGTGGTCGCCGAGGTCGGCGACCTCGGTGAAGAATCCGCTGTCGCGCAAGCTCACCAGAATCTGAACTTGATCGCGGATTTGGGCGCACTGCGGTGTGGTGGCGCACCACGGGGAGGTGTTGAGGGCGCCGACGAGGGGGTCGAGGATGGCGATGGCGTTTTGGGCTTGTTCGGCCAGGGGCCGCAGCCCGGGGCCGGATTGGATGGCTTGGTCGACGGCCGGGGCGGTGGCTGAAAGCTGTTGCAGCAAAGGCTGGAACCGCTGAACCTGAGTGCCGGCGGACTGAGCTTGAGCCAGTATCCCGGTCAGTGGTGTCAAAGCGCTGCGCAGGGTGGTGTCAAGCTGAGCGAGCCCGCCGGCGAGTTGGTCGGCGCCGTCGGTGAGCCTGGCGAGATCGTCCTTGCGTTCGTTGCCGTCGGCGACGGCGCCAGCCAACTTGTCGCCGATCTGGCCGTTCTGCCACGAGAGTTGGGCCTGCTCGAGGCGCTCTCCGGTGGGCCGGGTGACCCCGGAAACTTTTTTGACGCCGGGAATCTGGGAGATGCGGGAGGCCATTTCGTCGAGGTCGGCCAGCCCCTTACCGGTGCGCATGTCGGTGGGGCTTTCCACGACCAGGAATTCGGGGATGACGATATCTTTGCCGAAGTGGCGGTCCAGCAGCTGGTAGCCCTGGTTGCTGGCGGTGCTGGTGGGCTGGCCTTTGCGGTCGTCGTAGCTGATTTTCATCGTCGCCGCGACTCCTGCCAGAGCCAGCAGGATGACCAGGCTGGTGATCAGCAACCGGCCGGGGCGCCGGACCACCGCGACGGCGACGCTGTTCCAGTACCGGCGGGTGCGATCGGATTTTGGTTCGCCGATACCGCGTTTGGCGGCCAGCGCCAGCACCGGCGGCAGCAGCGTGACCGTGGCTGCGAATCCGACGAGCACCGCGACCGCGCACGCCGGGCCGAGCGCGGCGAACACACTCAGGCGGGCGAAGACCATCGCCAAAAACGCGAACGCGACGGTGGCCGCCGAGGCCAGGATCACCCGGCCGATGCTGGCTGTAGCGTGGATAACGGCCTGATCGGCGGGCACCTGCGCGCGGCGCTGCTCGTGATAGCGGCTGATCAAAAACACCGTGTAATCGGTGCCCGCGCCCAGCAGGATCGCGGTCATAAACGCCACGGTGAACTGCGACACAGGCATACCCATCTCGCCCAGTGCGGACAGCGCACCGCGCCCGACGGCCAGGCTCACCCCGATCACCAGCAGCGGCAGCAGCGCGGTGAACACCGACCGGTACACGATCAGCAGGATCAGCGCGATCAGACCTGCAGTCGCGATCGAAATCAGCAGCAGGTCGTGCTCGGCAGAAGCGATCATGTCACTGAACGTCGCCGGCGGCCCCGTCACATACGCCGTGGTCGACGTGCCGGCGAACACCCCAGCGGCGATGTCGCGCACCGCCTGCACGGAGGCGGCCGCGGTGGGATCACCCAGCGTGCCGGCCACGCCCACCGGCAGATACCAAGCCTGGTGGTCGTGGCTGACCGCGTGGGCCGCGGTGACCGGGTCGGCCAGCAGGTCTTCAACCAGCAAGACGTGATCGGTGTCGGCGCGCAGCCGCGCCACCAGCTGGTCGTAGTGCTGCCGCGCCGCGGGGGTCAACCCGGCGGGGTCTTCCATCGCGACGAACACCATCGTTTTGGAACCCTGTTCGCCGAACGCCGCGCTCATGCGGTCCACCGTTTGAAACGACGGCACATCGCGCGGGAGCAGGTTCACCGACTGCTGCCGCACCACCGTCTCCAACTGGGGAAACAACAGCGCCAGCACCACCGCAACGCCGACCCATGCCCCCATCACCAGCGCCTTGTGCCGCACCGTGAACCCAGCCAGCGCCGCCAACCGCGCGCTGTACTCGCTGGAATCGGCCGTAGGGGTCGAACGACCATTGCGCTTCAGCAGTGTCGCCGTGGTACCCGAGAAGTCCCGATCGCCGTCGGCCACCACACCTCCATCAAACGAAACTATCGATATCGCTACGCTACTCGCAGTACCACATCGGTCGATACATGCGCTATTCAGCGGCGCACGCGCGACGCAGCGCGGAATAGACCATTAACGACGTGCGGCGAGATCTACCTCGGCGTCGTCGGCCTCGGGGATGTCATAGCGGACCACCCGGACCCGCCCATGCGGCAGGCACGCCATGTAGCCGTGGTGCCTGCCGTACAACTCCCAGGCGGTGACCTGCGGGTGGGCGTCAACATCGATGCGGTGTCCGCTGGAAAATCCAAGGTGCAGCCCACCACCATCGCCGCACCATGCCTGCGTACACACCGCGCCGGCGAGATCCAGCAGTGGGCGCTCATGAGTCGCGACCCGGCCGGGATCGATGAACACTGCCTCGACCGGAAAGTCACCGACGGCGGGCAGCGTAAGCCGCAGCGGGCGGTAAATGACCACCTCATTGCAGTCATCGAAGTCCAACACCAGCCCATCACGCAGCGACACGCGTTGCACAACGCACGCTTGAATCCATTGGGGGTACATGGCGCCTCCGTCGGCACATCCTCGGGTGATGCACAAATAGTACTACTAGTAGCGCTCCGCTACTAGTAGTAGCGGTAACTGCGAGCCACGGAGGCCGAACGGACACTACGGCGCTCCCACTACGAACCGTTTCGCTGCGCTACCGTTAGTGCCATAACCGTCGGCCTAAGCGCGCAACGCCGGCCAAAAACGCAGAAGCAGCGAGGTGAGCCAGGGTGAGCAGCCGGCTGGAGTTCGGCCACGACGACGGCAACGACGATGACAACATCGACCCCCGCCGGATCCGATCCCGCAATCGCCTACTGGACGCAGCGGCCGCACTGCTCACCAGCGGCGGCATTGAGGCCGTCACCATCGATGCGGTCACCAAAGCCTCCAAGGTGGCTCGCACCACCCTCTACCGCCATTTCAACAACTCGTCGCAGTTGCTCGCAGCGACCTTCGAGCGGCTGCTACCTCAAGTCACCCCGCCCGCACCGGCCAGTGGAACGCTGCGCGAACGGCTCATCGAACTGCTCACCCGCCAGGCCGCCTTATTCGCCGACGCTCCGCTGCACGTCACCGCGCTGGCCTGGCTCGCCCTGGGCCCCACCGCAACCACCGATCACACCAGCGGTGAGCACGCCCCCAGGGCGCTACGCGCACGAGTCATTGACCAATACCGACAACCCTTCGACGCCATCCTGCAAAGCACCGAAGCCCGCGCCGAACTCGGCGACTTCGACGTCGAACTCGTACTGTGCCAACTCATCGGGCCATTCGCCTTCGCGCGAATGACCGGCCTGCGCACCATGGCTGCCCACGACTGCACACGCATCGTCGACGACTTCCTCGCCGCCCACCGTCACAACGACAGCGAACCCGCAACCACACAGGCCGGCGATATTTTCACCGCAGGTCAGGCAGCAAATAGTGCCTCAGGTCAAACGAGAACGGACACCCGCGCTGGCCGTGGCTGACGCGCGGGGACTGTCGCGGTAACGGTGTAAGTGGGCCTGACGGCCCCCGGTGTGTCGGGGGCGGAAAGGTCGCTAGAATGACCGAGACTGTCGTGGCTGTGGAGCCATCGCAGAACAGTGAAGAACAGGCCGCTACCGCGGCGATCGAAGCCCCCCAAAATCGTGAGGTCGACGAGCTGGAAGTCGCCCGCGAACTGGTGCGCCAGGCCCGAGATGCCGGGGTGGCACTCACCGGCCCGGACGGGTTACTCAACGCTGCGGGCTCGTTCCCTGCCTTGGGAACCGGGCCTGCTAATGCGTGTGGCACTGAGTTGCTGATCGTCGATCCAGTGTTCGATGGGCTGGTTCTGGTCACGGTGTTGGGGAAATTGGCGGCCAACGCTGGCGTAGACCGCATCGACGGCGTGGGCTCGGGCCGGTGTTGCTACCGCGGTGTTCCAAATCTGGCGACGAGCATCCGCCAAGATTCCGGCCAACGCGATCAAATCGGGGTACGTAGCGATGTAGGCGTCGATGTCGGCGTTCGCGGACGACAGTGTGAACCGGCTTGTCCAGCCCGACCACCGGCGGTGGATCCGAGTGGCGTCCCTAACCGCGAAGTCCAGCATGTCGTTGTGACGGTGATGCAGTCGCGCATGGCGCTGAGCGGCGGCGATCACGGCAGGCGCGCAGCGCAGATCGCGTTGATCGTCGAGGGTGTGGGTGCCCGGACCGATCCAGCGACGGTGCCGGTGGCAGACGGTGGCGTGGTCGGGGAACCAGCAGTAGACGGGCTCGTAGACACCGCGGCGTGCCATGCACAGCCGGCACGCGGGTCGGGCGTGGCGGCGTTGTCGGGTGGTGTCGCGGTCGCGGCCGACCAACCCTATTAGCCGGGTCTGCAGAGTGACCAATGGGTGGCTGCTGGCGTTTGCCAGCCAGTCCGGCCGGGGACAACAAATCGCTGGACCGTCGGCCAGGTAGCGGCGCAGCTGTCTGGGGTCTAGGTGGTTGGCGTGCGCGAGGCGATCAAGGTAGGACTGGACCGTCTCGGCGTGAAACGGTGTGACAGTTCGGGGCAATCGCATGGCAGGGCCCCGAGGCCATGTCGGTCGGGTAGCTATCTCAGCTGGCATGACGCTGTGCCGATGTTTGGGCCGCGTAGTCGATTAGCACCGTGTCCATCAGATCTTTGGTAACACTCTCGGTTTCATCGAGCATGCTACGGATAGCCGCCGAACGGATCAGGTGCGCCAGGCTTCCGATCATGCCGCCGGTGCGTTGGTGCAGGTACTTGGCCTCGGCGACAAGCGTTCCCGCGGTGTGACCGTGCAGGCGTAGGGTGCCTTCCATCGCGGCCACCAGCGACTTCCATTCACCGGCGAAAGGAAACGGGCTGGTGTTGATCACACCGCATCGGCCGGCGAGCTGTCGTCCGCGGGTGCCGGTGAAGACACCGGAGCGTTCGACGTCGATGCCGGCGTAGATGAAGGTGGCTGGCAGGTGTTCGGTGAAGTACTTCAGGTGATCGGAAAGTTCCTCGCCGGCGCGGGTATCGAGGTTGAGGTTGTGGATCTCGTCGACGATCACGATGTCGGTGCGGGTGTCGATGAGGACCTGACAGACGGCGTCGGCGATGTCAGTGACATTCACCCGCGGTTGCATCGGCGGAAGGCCCAGAAATCGTGCGAACTCCATCGCGAGTTTGCGTGGCGAGCCTTTCGGCGGTGCGGTCACATACACCACCGGGATCCGGGACTTGTCGGCGAATCGTGTCCGGATACGCAGTTCGTGAAACCGGCCGAGTTGTTTGACCGCGGTAGTCTTCCCGGTTGCGGCTGCCCCGGAAATGATCAGCCCGCGCCGGGCGCCGATCTCGCGTTGGTTGAGCAGGGTCAGCAGCCGACCCTCGTTGGTGATGCGCTGGATCGCCGATGTGGTGACCACGACCAGCTCACTGTGATGCGCTACCCGGGCTTCGTTGTAATTGGTCCGCTCGATCTCCGACAGGGCGCTCCACTGCGCATCGGGCAACAGAGTGAACTCGGGCGGATCCGCATCAACGAAACGGCGCCAACCCTCCAGCGTGGTAGTGGGTTGGCGCCGGTCCTCGAGTTGACTCACCGGGGCAAACGTGTTCACAACCGCCACGACTCAGCCTCCTTGCGTGCATCGAACACCGGAAGTGGAATGACCTGCGCGATCTCGGTGTCCTCGGCGTCCTCATCACCGCCTGGCGGCGGGTCCGCCTCGGCGAAGGGTTCGGCGGCGTCCGGGCGGGGCCACGCCGGCGCCGCGGTCGCTCGCGTTCGACCCGCCACCCGGCGATCCTTCGATTCCTGTGCGGAGGATGCGGGGCCTTGCGCGGCCCGGTCAAGCAGTTCATCGGCCGCGCGGGCGATCTCGGATTCGGTCGCCTGATCCTGCCCGCGTTGGGCCAGCACGGTGCGCGCGTGCTGCCATACCGATTCGCCGAACGGCGCCGGGCGGGTGCGCAAATGCGTCCAGGTCACGGCCAGCCAGCCCTCGTCGTGATGGTTGCGCACCCAGATCCGCGACACGTCGTAGGGGTCGTAGCGCACTTCCCACCGGCCCTTCTTGGATTCCACCCCCGAGTGCTGGCGGCGGTAGGGGTTGAGTGCCTTGGCGTCGTAGGTGCGGTTGTTGACCCGAATCCCGTAGGAATTGATGCGCCGCCAGCACGACGGCAGCAACTCGATGTAATCGTCGGCCGACAGCGGGACCGGAACATAGCCGGTGACTTCAACCAATGCGGCGTACTTCTCGTTCGGCGTCAGCGCCTTGCCCGGCGTGACGGGGTCACGCAGCCCGTCGTGGGGCCGGTTCTGCCACACCGCGACGATCCACTCGTCCAGCAGTGCCTGCAGCTCCACGATCGACCACACCGCATCCTGTTCGGCGTTCTTGCCGCGCCGCTCGACGCTGGAGCCGACATATCCGGCGACATGCTGGGCGAACAAGGTGGCCACCGACTGCAGCGTCCGCTCGATCTTGGGTTTGTCGGTCGGCGTATCCGGATGGGCGGGCTGCAGGTTGATCCCCAGCGTGCAACACGCTTGCCGAAACGTTTGCGACAGATATGCCTTCCCGTGGTCGCACACGACGGTCTCCGGGGCGATCACCGGCCGGGCGGCCGCATCAGCCAACCGCTGATCCACGCCGGTCAAACAGCGATGCGGCAGCACCGATCGCGACATTCGCAGCGCATCCGACCACCCCGGCCGCATCGACTCCGGCGTCAACGCCCGGGCCAGCAGCAGCGCCGCGTCGACCCCTTTGGTCGTGGGCCGCAACACCGCGGCCGGAATCGAGCGGGTCGCGTCGTCAACCATGCCGGTCAGCTCGACCCGGTCCACCGTGCCGTCATCGAGGACCACCCGCACATCCAGTGGAGTCGAATCAATCTCGACCATCTCACCGGGCCGTGCCACCGTCAGCACACCGAACGGGCCATCTGGCTGTTTGGCCAGCGAACGGCGGGTGCGTGCCGAGCCGAACGTGTGCCGGCCCGCCGACAACCTCTTCACCAGGCGATAGAAAGTGCGCTGCGAGGGCAGCGCCGGAGCGTCCTGCGCGCCGTATTGAGCCACCAACGATTTTGTCACTCGCCGCTGCAAGCGACTCACCGTCCCGGTCGACAGGTCGGTCTCCTCATCGATGGCTTGCCGCAGCGCGGCCACCAGCCGCTCGTCAACCCGGCCAAACACCGGCCGGCGGGGAATGTGACGACGATCGACAACGCCCAACAGGCCGTCTCGTTCGTAGGCATAGCGTTGCCGCTGCAACGTGTTCAAGCTGATCTCGTGGCCGGCCGACTGCAGCTCGGCGAGCTTCGCCAGCTCGCGCTGCCGCAGCGAACACGACGTCGGATCGAACTCGGGTCGCGGCCGCCTCCCTGCCTCGGCGTCAACCCGTCGACCCGTCAACACCTCGATCAAGTGCCGCTCCCACCAGCGGGCACGCTCAGCTGCAGCCTCCGGCACACCGGCCAAGGCTTCCTCAGAGCACAGCGCGGGCCGCGACCCCGACACCAACTCCAACGTCGGGTCACCCAGCAGCCGAGACAGGGGTACCACCGACTGCCCGCCGACCGCATCAGTCAGCCTGGCCGCGCCACCGGAAAGTGTGGCAATCGTGAACACTCCATCGGATAAACGGATTTCATCGCCTTCACGGATGACGCCTGAACGCATACCCGTCATCGCGACAAAGCGGGGCCGACGATCGAATCCTCGGCCAAGACGGCCCCGCAAAGGTCCACGCCCAGCTGTCCATGCCACAACAGGTGGAACAGCACCGGCAGCACCATGATCGCTTCGCCGACCGATCTCACACCGGCCATCAGTGGCCGCGCCGAGTCGAAGGCCGCTTGCAACGCCGCGGCGACCGCCGGGCGGTAAACCCGTGGATGTCGATACCCGGACAGCCACCTCAGGTTCGCCGTCACCACCGGATCTGCCTCGCCGACACGCCGATAGGTCCATCCGAGCGAACGGCACGCCTGATCCGATCGATCGAATAACTCAGCATCAGCTTCCGATATTCGGTTATCGCTGCGCACGTCGAGAACCCTCGCGGATCCGTCGGACAAACGTACGAAGTAGTCTGGCACGTGGTGCCTGCCATCACCCCAATGCAGTCGGAACGGCTGCGAAGCAACGCCAATGACCGCGGGATCGGCATCCAGCGCCATCAAATGGTCGCGCTCCACCCATGACTCATAGCCGATGTGCTCACGAGTCTTCGAAAACCACCACAGCCCTGGATAATTGCTCTGTCCACGAAACGACGGGAATCCGCGGATAGGTGAGCAGTCCAAATCAAAGGCCACCGCGGCGCACTCGGCTAGCGGCAAGCGCGAGTAACCTCCGGTGGAGTTGAGTTCAAGCTCAACACCACCGTTGACCCGGGGCCACAGCGCTGCCGGCGACGTGCGCACCAAACAACGGTACCGGCCGTGCCTCAAATAGATTGACAAAGACACGCCGATACCCCAGATGCGGCGGCAATACCCAACGTCGGATGTCAACGGACAGGTGGCGCCGATGCCCTTTTTCATCAGCGAATCAGCGGTGTGCCAAACCGTCCTAATCGCGAAAGGCGCGACGCCGGGACGCCGTCGACGACGGGGACTGTCTTGTCGTAGACGTTGAAGTTCGCGCCGTGTTCCCTTCAACTGCCGCCGCGACACGATGAGGAGCACTCCGAGTGCGATGATGCCGGCGAGTTCGGCGATCGCGACTGCAATCAAGATGTACGTGTTCACGTGTCTATCGCGGCCGCCGCGGGCGTTATCACGGACTGATTATGACGGATGGGCTGTGTGGGTAGGACCCAAGGATTTTCATCCAACGTGTGGTGCGCCAGCCGAGCGAATCGTCACTGTGACGTATCGGGCATCGCACTGGGCCGGTGCTGGGGCAGATGATTGCTCGAATTGGTGATTGTGAGGCCGCCCGACGGGGTAGTCGTCGTACATTGGCGTCCAGATTGGGGTCTGGACACTAGTGACGGGAGGACACGATGAGGATGTTCGTTTTCCGCATAACGTGCGCCATGGCGATGGCATTAGCGCCCATGGCGTACGTGACAGCGGTGTCACCTGGCCTGAGTTCGGCTCAACCACCTGATTGTGGTCCGGGCAGCTGGTGGAATCCGGCAGGCAACACGTGCCAGCCCACAGCACCTCCTGATTGCGGTCCGGGCAACTGGTGGAATCCGGCTGTCAATGCATGCCAGCCAGTAGTGCCGCCGCCACAGTAGCGACGGCAAAAACGTCAATGGCGGTGTCGCGCAACGTTTCCACGCGACACCGCCTATACACCACAAATCGTCACTGTGACGTATTGACCGATGCCGGCAGGGGGGAAGGGTGGGGTCAGAAGCGTTCGATGGTGCGGCGTGTGTACCTGCGGATGTATCCGAGTCGACGACGCACCGAGACGGGATCCTTCGTCCCGCGGTCGGCGGCCGCGGCGCTTGTTGGGCTTGCACATTGCGCAGCCGCGCCAGGAGCGTGACGGGTGATGGTTGGGCATCGGATTGCTCCCTGACTCCGTACATATCACGAAGAGAGTGACTGTACGCGCACGTGGCAACGGCGTCCACCGCCTAGGCTGATTACCGATAAGCCACACTATGTCAAGTAAAATACGTCGTTTTCATCTGATGAATCATGTGGCACCCGAAGCACCCTCGCCTGCCACATCGGATCGATATGGCCAAAGCGGGTGCATCTGGTTTTGGATGACTCCGGGCGCCGCGCCACGCTGTACGTCGTCGAGGCGCGGCCGGTGACCCGCGACCGGCATCCGGAGCGCCATGCTATCCGGGCACGATGATGAGCTTGCCTCGCTTGGCTGTTCCGTGTTGTTCTAGGCTCGTCAGTGCTGGGATTGCTTCCGACAGGGGCACCACTTGTGCGATGGGCGGTCTGAGATGACCGTCGCCAGCAGCTTGCGCGATCGCTTCGAGGTCGGCCGTCGACGGTTGGCCTATGACGACGCGGAACGGACCGGGCAAGGCGCTTCTGGCCATGTTGGCCGGACTGGGTTTCACAGTGATGATGCGGCCTTTCCGAGCCAGTATTTTTCGGGCGGTTTTGACCGGTAGCGTGCCGGAGGCATCTAGGACGATGTCGAATTTCTGCTGAAGGGTGGCGGGGTCGAAGTCGAAATCAACGATGGGATCGATTCCGAGTGCGCGAGCCTCACTGGCTGAACCGGGACGGCAACTGCCGGCCACAGTTGCGCCGTGGGCAGAGGCCAGTTGAACCGCGGACCGTCCGACTCCCCCGAGGCTGGCGTGCACGAACACTGAGGCTCCTCGGCGGAGATTGCCCTTGTTGAACAGGGCTTGATAGGCGGTTATGCCGACGATGGGGATCGCAGCTGCTGCTTCGAATGACAACCCCGCGGGCTTCTTGACGACGTCATCCTCGCGGGCCACAACCACGTCGGCGAAGGCGCCCGATTCCTTGATCGACACCCCGCCGAGAACGTCGTCGCCGATTCGCACTCGTGTGACCTTGTTACCGACAGCCTCGACGGTGCCGGCGAAGTCGTAGCCCATTCCTCGCGGAAAGTTCTGTCCGGTCAGTGCTTTCATCCGACCATTGCGGATGCCGAAGTCCATCGGGTTGGCGGACGCCGCCCGCATCCGAACGCGGACATCCTGCGGTCCGATTTCTTTAGGCTGAAATTCTGCGAGCCGCATGACTTCGGGTCCGCCGTATTGGTGGTATTGGATTCGCTTCGTTGTGGACACGAGAGGCTCCGATCAAAGGTGTTGAGTGTCAACGGTTCAGGGGTAGTGAAAGAACGGATTCGAGGAATGCCAGGGTCTTCTGGTGCAATGGTGCTGCGTTGAAGTGCGGTGAGCCGTGGTCGCCGCCGGCGATCTGGACCAGCTCGGCCGAGGCACCTGCCGCGGTGAGTGCACGATGAAGCCGCCGACTTTGCTCGATGCCGACACGGCGGTCGTGGTCGCCGTGAACAATCAAGAAGGGCGGGGCGTCGTGATTTGCGAGGTGGCACAGGTTTGCCCGTTGCACAATATCTGGCCAGCTTCGAGGCTCGATGCCACCAAGATGATGGCTCCACGGCGTCGGCGTGCGAAGTCACGTCCGAATCGATGTGCCGTCTCCAGCGGCACCGCGCCATCAAGCCGAAGGACCGCGAGCTCCTCGGACAGCGAATTGTTCACCAACGGCCCGGTTGTCGACATCGCGGCATTCACCACGACGATGCCGATGTCGAGATGAGCTACCCGACGGTGCAGTTCTGCAACGGCTCCATCGGCGAGCAAGTCCAGCGCGAGCACGATGGTGTGGGTGTCGTATGCGTCGGACAGCTCCCCGGCCAGGCGCTGAAGTCTGTCTATCCGGCGTGCCACCAGTACGACGTTCAGGCCAACACTACTGAGGTGACGCGCGAATTCCTCTCCAATGCCCGAAGACGCCCCCGTAGCGATCGCGTACTCGCCATACGTCGCGGCAAGATTCGTCACCTCACACACTCCCCTTTGCACTTGAGATATCCGGTCTATGACACCAAGTGACATCACTCTACCACGCGATGGCACGTGGTGTCATCATCGTCTGGACGTCTAAAATGTGGCGATGAGTCGGTGGGAGCCCAATGCGGCATCGCGTTTGGCGGTTGCCGCCGTGGAATTGTTCGCCGAGAGAGGATACGACAACGTCACGGTCATAGAGATCGCTGAGCGTGCAGGTTTGACGAAGCGAACCTTCTTTCGTCACTTCGCCGACAAACGCGAGATTCTGTTTCACGGCCAGGACTCTTACCGTGACGGGCTCGACACGGTGGTCGCCAACGCACCTGCCGCTGCCACTCCGATGGAAACGATCGGCGCAGTGCTCGCCGCGCTCGCCGCCGGTTTCACCGACGACCGTCGCGACCTTCTCGCCAAACGCCAGAAGGTCATCGCCAGTACCCCAGAACTCAAAGAGCGCGACCTTCTCAAGAATGCCGCCCTCATCGCGGCGATGACGGAGGCCTTGGTCAAACGTGGAGTGGACCCGTCGATCGCGAGTCTTGCCGCCCACGTCGGCGCTCTCGCATTCAGCAATGCTCTGCAACACTGGCTGGAATCTGGAAATCGCAAATCCATGGCCACGCTTGCCGAAGAAGCGTTGTCCCAGGCGGGCGCCGCCATCAAGGCACTGAACTGACACTTCTGTTGCGGGATGTCGGGCCAGGCGCCCGGTCACGGGCATTCGTCACCGCGACGATTTGCCCCGGTGCGCTCCCGGATGACTCAGGCCGGACGGTAGATGTGCGCTCGGTGTTCGACACGGCCGATGAGGAGGGTGTGGTCGTCGTCGAGGATGCGGAACGTGACGCGATAGTCGCCTCGGCGCGCCACCCGCCAGCCGGCCAGCTCGTGACGCAGCGGCTTCGACAGCCGGGACGGGTCCGTGGGCAGCGTTGCGGTGATGAACTCGGCGATCGCGGCAGCCACTTTATGCGGAAGCCGATCGAGCGCCCGGACCGCACTGGGCGCCAGTCGGACCGCCCATGGCCGGTCGTCGCTCACGATAGGCCGTAGCGTTTGCGCAGATCCTCACCGGTGATGCTGTTGCCGGCGGCGTAGTCGGCGTCCGCCTGGTTGAGCTCCTCGATGAGACCCGGGGTACGCAGTGCATGCAGGGTTTCGTTGAGCGAGTCGAGGTCGTCGGCGGACATCAAGACCGCGGCGGCACGGCCGTGGCGGGTAATGCGGATGATCTCGTGCGTGCTGTCGGCCTCGTCGACCAGTGCCGAAAGCTTGTCCTTGGCTTCACTGAGCGGTACCGTCTTCATGATTCGATACTAGCCGAACTCCTAGCCCATAACTAGCCTGGCTTTTAGCTGATAGGCTTTCTTGTTTTGTGCCAAGTCAAGCTCGCCGCTTTGGGCTGCCGTCAAGGGTTTTTGTTACCGCAGCGGTACTACGTATTGCACTGCCGCCCGAGCCGGCTATCCGAATGCGCATCAGCGGCGCATCCAACAGCGTGCTAGTCATCCCAGCGACAGTCACTGAACTCGGGGTCGCTATCGGATCTGCACCGCGATCGGCAGGTGGGCGAACCCGCGGACGTTGCTCGAATGGGCGCGGACCGAGTTAGCTTCGTCTACTTCATAGCCGCAGATGCGTTTGAACATCGCGTCGAGTGCGATCCTGGCCTCCATGCGGGCCAAGTTGGCGCCGAAGCAGAAGTGCACGCCGCTGCCGAAGCTCAGCAGCTTTCCGCCGATGTCTCGGCCGATGATGAAGTCGTCGGGCCTGTCGAAAGCCCGCTCGTCACGATGGGCCGAGCCCGGCAGGAGCAGCAGGACCTCCCCGTCCGGGATCACGGTGTCGTACAACGCTAGTTCGCCCTGTACGGTGCGAGCCAGGATTTGAGTCGATGTGTCGTAGCGCAGCGTCTCCTCAATCCACAGCGGTATCCCGCTGGCGTCGGCATAGAGCGGCGAGATCTGGTCGGGGTTCCGATGTCCCCAGAAAACCGCGTTTGCAAGCAGTTTCGTGGTCGTCTCGTTACCCGCGATCATCATCAGGAACAGGAACCCACGCACCTCGTCGTCGGTCATGCGGTCACCGTCGGCATCGGCCTCCAACAGCATCGATGTCAGATCACCGGTAGGCCGTCTGCGCCGCTCGGCCACCAGCGCCTGGAAATAAGCGATCAAATTGATGGAAGCGTCGACGGCCCCCTTCGGCACATCGGTCACGCCGGCGTCGCGGTGCATCGCGGCATCGGTCCAGGCGCGCAGCTGGACACGGTCGGCCTCCGGGATGCCCATCAGCTCGGAGATCACGTCCATCGGCAGCTTGCCCGCGAAGTCATCGACGTAGTCGACGGTTTCACCCGAGGCCGCCTTCTCCACCATGGCGTCGAGATGCTTGATTGCGATCTTGGTGATCCTCGGTTCGAGGTCGCGGCCGCGCCTGGGCGTGAAGCCCTTCACTACCAGGGCCCGTAATCGCCGGTGGTCAGGATCGTCCATCGCCATGAAGCTCATGGTTTTCGCGGCGTGCGGGCCGCGCAATGCCGGATCGGGTGAGACGCCGAACTTGTTCGATAGCGCCACGCTGTTGCGGAACCCCATCAGCACATCCTCATGCCGCGAGAGGGCCCAGAAGCCGAGCGCGGCGTTGCGGTACAGCGGAGCCTCGTCGCGCAACCGCTTGTAATACGGATACGGATCGTCGTGGAAGTCGTAGTCGTACGGGTCCAGAACGACGTCGGACAAGGCGTGGTTCATAGCGTTCCCCCACCTTCCGCGACGGTGCAGTAATCGCCGTGTTCAAGGTCCTCGAGCAGCGTGTAGTGGCTCGGGTTCCAGCCGAGCAGCTCGCGGGTGCGTGCACTGGAGACCGGGACGTCTGCGGCGAACACCGAACTCAGCGCCGGGCTGCCAAAATGGGCCGGGGCTTCGTCCAACCCGACCGACACGACGGGCAGATCGAGCGCTTGACCGATCTTCTCGGCGATATTGCGGAGCGGCACGCCGCTTTCCGCCGCTCCGTGCAGCGCGGTACCGGCGGGTGCCTCCTCCAGCGCAAGGCGAAACAGGGTGGCCGCGTCGAGACGGTGGACCGCGGGCCACCGGTTGGCGCCGTCCCCGATATAGGCCGACACACCCGTTCTGCGGGCGGTCGCCACTAACATCGCAACGAACCCGTAATCACCTGGACCGTGCACCGTCGGAGCGAGCCGGATCACACTGGAGCGCACTCCCCGATCGGCGAAACCCAGGCAACTCTGCTCGCCCGGGATTCGGTAGGCGGCGAAGGCGTCATCGGCGGGCGCGTCGGTCTCCTCGCTCACCCGTCCCGGGGTCATCACCATCGTCCCGGACGTTGATACGAACGGTTTCCCGGTGCCAGCCAAGGCGGTTCCCAGCGCCTCGATCGCGTTGACGTCACGTTTGGTGATTCCGGCCAAATCGCCCGGGTCGCCACCGGCGGCCATATGCACCACCCCGTCCGCGGCTGCCGCGCCGACGCGCAGCCGGTCGAGATCGTCGAGCGAACCGGCGAACGGCTCCGCGCCCAGGCGAGCCAAGCGCTCCGCCGAGGCGGCCGAGCGGGCCAGCCCGGTAACCCGGTGACCGGCGGACAGCAGCTCCGACACGACGGCGGGGCCGGTCAGGCCGGAACCGCCGGTGATGAACACATGCACGAGAGTCCTCCTCGAACTAAGTGGAACACGCTCCGGTTAGTTGGTGACCTTACACAACCGGAACGCGTTCCGCTAGGGTGGACTCGTGCCCCAACCCGTTCGCAGCGACGCGGCGCGCAACCGTCAGGCGCTCATCGACGTCGCGAGCAGGCTGTTCGCCTCGGCCGGTGCCGGCGAGGAGCCGTCGCTGCGGTTGGTTGCCCGCGAGGCCGGTGTCGGCGTCGGGACGCTGTTCCGGCACTTCCCCAGCCGCGAGGCATTGGTCGAGGCCGTCTATCAGGACCAAGTCCGCCGGCTCACCGACGGCGCGGATCGGCTACTAGCGACTTACCCGCCCGCGCAGGCAATGCGTCGCTGGATGGACCTGTTCACCGAGTGGATGGCCACCAAGACCGGCATGCTCGACACCCTGCGCGCGATGATCAAGGACAATCGACTGGGCTCTGGTCACACCCGCGCCGAACTGCTGGCGGCCATCGACAAGATCCTCGCCGCCGGCCGTGCCGCAGGTGACATCGGTGCGCACGCGACCTCCGAGGATGTTGCCGCCGGTCTTGTCGGGATCTTCTCGGTGGCCTCGACCACAAGCAACAGCGAACAAGCCGCGCGGCTGCTTGACATCTTCATGAGCGGCCTTGCGGCACCCCACCGAGCCGACTGGACGACTCAACCCGATTAGCGGCGCGGCAAGAACATCCAGCGGTTAGGTGGCCACCCGCAGCGTGCTGCCGGTGGCCTGGCCGTACAGGTCCGCGGCCGCGGCCATCGCGGCCTTGATGGTGTTGTAGTAGCGAGTCCCGACGCCGCCGTGGTACCTGAGCAGCTGCGGATTCTGCGCGAGTGTGGCCGCCAGCACAGAGTCGCCGGTGATGCGATATTTCCTGAACGCCTCGGTGAACCGGGCGATGAACCGGGCGATCGCCTTGTTGGGGTCTTGGCGTTCGGCGACGGTGCCGAAACTGGCCTTCTCCTGGAACAGGCCGATGACCTCATCGGCCGCGCCCCCGGGGCCGCCGTAGGCCTGCACACCGCCGGACACGGTCGGGCGGAAACTGGACTCGATTTTCGCGGTGGCGATGACGGTCGTGATCTGGTCTTCGCTGAGCCTGGCGGCCCGGCCCTGGCTCACGATGGCTTTGACGATGTCCTGCGCGCTGGAGTCCTTGGTCACAACCACCGGTGTGTGGGTGGTGACTGCGGCCGTGTGGTGTATCGGGGCGGCCGCCGACCGGTGCCCAACTGCGACCGGTACATGCCGGTGCATCGGCGGCGGAGAAGGCAGCGTGGCACCGCCGACGCCCGCAAGAACGAGACAGCTGGTGATGACCTTCTTTACTTTTTTCTGTTCTCCGAGCGTCGCGATCAGCCGGAAGCCTTTCGGCATGGTCTTGCTCTCTTCTGTGAGGGTTTGAACTTGTGGGTCCGTGTGTCGGACATGGGCACCTCCAACCCCGCCTGTCGGCGCTGAACCAACAGGGCTGGAATGCGCACGGGTCTCTAAGCGGCGACCACGCACCGACCCGACCAGATGCACGCCAGCAGAAATTTGCTGGCACGCGTTTCAGCTGCGGCGACGCAAGAGTTCGCCCACCGCCGGCACATCACACATGTGGCACTGCCCATCTATTTGCCACGATGTGATCCGGCTCACCCAACCTGGTACTACTGCGTTGTAGTAGTTAGCCGAGCACTGTATTGGAACATCCGCGATCAGACAAAACCGCAGTACAGGGCCGACGAAGGGCGGCTGGCGGACGGACCATTGATGTCGGGCTCTCCGTTTGCCGACAGGCCCGCCGTGGTGCATCGCCGGAAGCGGGAATGTCTTCGCGGCCGCCGACGGTTGTTAGGCCCGTCGAGCAATGAGAGGGGCGTCAATGGCCGTGGGAAGACTGAACGGCACGATCGCGCTGGTGACCGGCGCTTCCAGCGGTATTGGCTGGGCGACCGCAGTTGCGCTCGCCGCAGAGGGCGCGACGGTGGCGGCGCTAGCACGACGGGTCGACCGGCTGGAAGAGCTGGTGAGCGCCATCCGAGCCGATGGCGGTCAGGCGCAAGCCCATCAGGTGGACGTCACCGATGACACAGCAGTGGCCGCGGCCGTGCGTTCCGTCGGAACGCAACACGGCCGAATCGACGTGTTGGTCAACAATGCTGGCTTCCTCGCCAATGGTCCGGCCTTGCAGGCCGAACTTGCCGACTGGCGCCGCACGATCGACGTGAATGTCGGCGGAGTCCTCAACGCGACCCACTCGGCACTCCCCTACCTGGTGGATGCCGCCAGCGGACGGCGCGGTGTGGCCGACATCGTCACGATCAGTTCCGTCGCCGGCCGGCGCGTGCCGTCACCGTCGAGCAACGTGTACGCGGCAAGCAAGCATGCCGTCGGCGCATTCGCGGAGGCGCTGCGCCAGGAGTTGACGAGTAAGCGTGTCCGCGTGGGGGTAATCGAGCCCGGGGTCGTGCGCACGGAGATGACGACGGGCGGAAGCAAGGGTGCACCCGACGCGACTACCGGCAATCCCCTGTCGCCCACGGACATCGCGGCCGCCGTTATCTACATGGTCACTCAGCCGCCGCATGCCGCGGTGAACGAGATCTTGCTCCGACCCACCGAGCAGGTCGTATGACCTAAGCCCCGTCGCTGGAGTGCAAGCCCGCTCCCCGCTAGGTGCAAAAATATTGCCTGTTGAGCACACAATTCGACGGCGGTGTGTAGGAACCGCTCAGCACGCCTCTGAAGCCACCCGTGGCTGAACCGCCGGGTGCAATGATGCGATTCCAATTCGCGGGGCTCAGGACATAGTGCGTGCCCGACTGGGTGAGGGTGCTATTCCACGTGTGCGAGATGGATTCCCCCACCGGCAAGTCGAATTCAAGCTTCCAATCGGTTAGCGGCACCGTGCTGGAGTTGGTGATGGCGAAGCGGGCGATGAATCCGGTCTGCCACGTCGAGGTCACCGACAACGTCGCCGCGACGGCAGCCGCATGAGCTACGGGGCTGACGGTGAGCCCGAGGATGGCAACCATCAATGCCGACAGGGCTACGTGAAGCGCTGTGCGCCAGCGCTTCACGTAATTGTCCAGTCCGGGCATGACTGCCAACGCTAAAGCCAAACAGCCGATATCGGCCCTCGCAACGCGGGTAAGCTGCAGTACCGTTGCTGAACTGACACCGTCAGGAGATCTCGGCCCCGATCGATGAGAGGGCCGCTCCCCCGAGGGAGATTCGTCAGCGAACTATCCCGGACGCCATCTCGCTGGCCTCCAAGGCCGGAGTGGTATGACCACTTGACCTCTGGCCAACTATCCGGCAAGTTGACCGTATGGCCCTGCAGCAGGTGACGCGACGGTCGGTACCGGAACATGTGTTCGAGCAGATCATGTCCGATGTGCTCAGCGGTGAAATGGCGCCCGGCGAGACGCTGCCCAATGAGCGCCGACTCGCGGAGGTACTGGGCGTGTCCCGGCCTGCGGTTCGTGAGGCGCTGACCCGGCTCAACGCGGCTGGCCTCGTCGAAGTTCGTCATGGGGACGCCACCACCGTGCGGGACTATCGCCGTCATGCCGGCTTGGACCTGCTGCCCCGCTTGTTGCTGCGCGGTGATCAGCCGGACCTGACGGTTGTGCGCAGCATTTTGGAGGCCCGGCTGCACAACGGTCCCAAGGTTGCCGAACTGGCCGCAGAGCGCAGCGGCCCGCAGGCAGCCGCGGTACTCACCGGCGCCGTGGACGCACTGGCAGCGGAAGAGGATCCGGTGGAGCGTCAGCTTGCCGCGCTGACGTTCTGGGACCACGTCGTCGACGCCGCCGACTCCATCGTCTTCCGGCTGATGTTCAACACGCTGCGTGCCACCTACGAACCTGCACTCGCAGCTCTTGCCACGGTGATGTCCGCCGAAGTCGGTCGCCCAGAGCAGTACCGGCGGGTGGCGCAGGCGATCGCCGCCGGCGATCCGGCGGCCGCCAGACGCGCCGCGGTCAAGCTGCTTGAGCCGGCCACACGCGACCTGCTCGCCGCCTTGTCTGGTTTGGACGAACCGTGATGACAGCCCGGACACGCAGCAGTTTCACCTTGTCGGATGCGGGCCGGGAGTTTTGGCGCCACCCATCCCCGTGGGCGCTCGCGCTGTCGTTCAGCGGGGCGCTGACGGCCCGGATCATCGTCGGCGACTGGCAGGTCACCGACGTCATGGTGCCAGCGTTCTTGATCCTCACTTTTCCGCTCACCGAATGGGGTATCCATGTCGGCATCCTGCATTGGCGACCGCGCTCTGCCGGCCGATTCACCTTGGATCCCTTGCTGGCACGCAAACATCGCGAGCATCACCGTGACCCGCGGAAGATCGAGCTCATCTTCATACCGCGGCAGACGTTGCGCTGGTTGATCCCGGCTGCCGTCGTTGTGCCGTTGCTGGTCTCCAGTCGACTTGGTCTCGGGTTGACGACCGTGGTGACCTTGACCGGGATCGGGCTGGTCTACGAGTGGACGCACTACCTCATCCACACCGACTACAAGCCGAAAACCAGTGCTTATCGGGCGATTTGGCGAAATCACCGACGACACCACTTCAAAAATGAACACTACTGGTTCACCATCACCACGACCGGAACTGCCGACCGACTGCTTAGCACATATCCGGATCAGTCGACGGTACCGACGTCTCGAACGGCCAAGAATCTGCATGGTGTGACACGGTGACGCCGCGTCGGCCTAGCCTATTGTCCGCCATCGTAGCCCCGTCCTCTTTCGCTACCGAGCCGCCCGGTGCGGTCAGGTTGCCGACGGGGCGGGCGGTGCGGGCGGAATCGCTCCGTCGCAGCCACCGGGTGGTGGCGGCGCCGGGAAGGCACTGCTGCCGCTGACACAGTCGTGGTGATATTCCTGCCCGAACACGCCGTGCTCCCACGTCCACTCGTGCCAGTACGACCCGTCGGGGTACTTCTCGCCGTCACACATTCGTCGCTGGCCACTCCCCCCGTCGACGCTCACCAGTTGGCCCCACGTCCACTGCCCGCCTGGGCAGTAGTTGGTGGCCAGGTCCGGCTGGTGTGGGTCGGGCGGGTCAGCGCTGCCAACCGCAGCACACGACACCATCACCGCAGCGCACCCCAACACCGCAGGCCCAAGGCGGGCAACCCTCACCTTCATTTCGGCCCCTTAACGGTGGTGCAGCCATCCGGTTGCTTTATCCCCGCCGCGCCCGGCGGCGTTACCAAGCCGGTCCGTCCACCGATATACCGGAAGCGAATGGCGCTGCCCGCGATGAGTTTCGTGGCGGATTCCCGTCTGTATCTACAACCCGATCAACCGCACGCGAGGAGAGCTTCATGACCGCCACCTACACCTTCGATGTCTTTTCCAGCCTCGACGGCTACGGCGGTGTCAGCGGCGGCGACTGGGGTGGCTACTGGGGCAAGCAAGGCCCCGAACTGCTCGACCGCCGGCTCGCCCTCTACGAGCCGGAACAGCGGATGGTCTTCGGGGCCAACACCTACCGGGTGTTCGCGCAGATGCTGGCCGCGGGCGCCGAGGAGTCGGTGGGAGACCCCTGGGTCACCCGGATGAGGAGCCTGCCGGCGACGGTGGTGTCGACCACCCTTGAGGCGCCTCTCGACTGGCCGGACGCGACCGTCGTGCGCGGTGACGCCGTCGACGCCGTCACTCGGCTCAAAGCGGAGTCCGAGGTGCCGTTGCGCTCGCATGGCAGCCTGTCGATGAACCGGGCGCTGATGGCCGCCGGCCTGGTCGACCACGTCCAGGTAACGGTCTTTCCAGTGATCACCGGCCAGACCGGGGACGATCCGATCTTCCGGGGTGCGGCCGACTTCGACCTCGAGCTGCTCGAGAGCCGGACGCTCGATGGCAACATCCAAGAGCTCATCTACCGGCCCACCCTGCATGTCTGAGTTCGTCGACGCACCCGCATCGGTGGCGGTGCGGCCGGAGGCCCGGTGAGGCTTCGTTATTGCGAGAGGCCGCGAAGCGACAAAGCGCTCAGCCATCCGAGCCCTGTTACGAGCGAGAAACGTTGGAAGACCCCGCTTTTGCCGCGTAGCCGGGACTGACCTCTGATCGCGGCGCCGAGGAGAAGCAAACTGCCCGCCATCACCGTGCTCGATCCTGCCGAGTAGCAGGCCCAGCGGTAGTCCCTGCCCTGCACGGCGGTGGCCGCGCTGGCTAGGCCAGCGATGGGTATGCCCGCAAAGACCGGGATCCCGCAGAGGTTGTGCAACTGCCCCGCACGAGTTGACCGGGTCGGAGCGACGTCCGCCGGACCCCGCTTCTTCTCGTCAGGACTCTCGTTCGGAAGGCCCCCAACATAATCGGTGACGAATAGACCCGAACCGATCAACCCGATGCCCGCTCCTGCGATGAGCGCTGGGATCGCGCGCGGGCCGATGCGCCGCCGATCGCAGCGCCCGAGACCCGCGGCCGCGCACAAATAGAGAACTCCAGCAACGATGAAGTTGGTGCGCTGCTGCCAGCCGTGGCGACCGACGGCAAGCGAACTCACCGGGTAGCGCCGCCAGTCGTAGCCGCGACGTGCGGCTCCGATCACGGTGAAAGCCGAGACGAACAGCGGCCCGGCAAGGACACCGCAGACGATCTGAGCAGAACGCATGCGTGGTGAGCGGCGGCCAACTGACACCGACCCAGGCTACCCACACGGCGGGTCGGTTCGTCGCCTCGTTGTCGCCATACCGGTGGCGGGATTCGAGCGTAACGCCGCCGATCGCGGCGGGGATAAAGCAACCGAATGGCTGCAATACCGTGAAGGGGTCGAAATGAAGGTGAGGGTTGCCCGCCTTGGCGCTGCCGTGTTGGGGTGTGCTGCGGTGATGGTGTCGTGTGCTGCGGTGGCCAGCGCTGATCCGCCCGACCCGCAGCCAGACCCACACCGACCGGACCTCACGCAGAACTACTGCCCAGGTGGACAGTGGAATACCGGTTTCGGCACCGGATACTACGTCGAAGTGTGCGACGGGGAGAAGTACCCCGACGGGTCGTACTGGCATCAGTGGAAGCACGACCCCAGCTCGAATGGCTACATAAGGACTTGGGCCACACCGGACTGGCACTACGACTGCGTCGGCGACAGCGGCAACAATGCTTTCCCGGCGGCGCCACCGCCCGGAGGCTGCGACGGAGCGATTCCGCCGGCACCGGCTGCCCCGCCCGGAACCTGACCGCAGCGGGCGGTCGCCGCGAGCCGTAATTGCCTTGGTTCCGATCGATCCGGGCTGCGATCATGGGCTAATGTCCCGGACCTGGAGATTACGTTCTGCAACCGCTGACGACGTCCATCAACGAAATTCTGGGGCGCAGAAGCTCTACTCGCGCAAGGGATTCCGGGTGACCGGTCAAGGGCGTAGCACATTTGGCGTCGCAATGCGCAAAGATCTTGGGTTCGTCGATTCCTCGAACCGAAGACGGCCCGTTATCGACCACACAGTTCACACGATCTGATTGGCTCCACCGATGTTGTCCATGCCGCCCTGGCGACACTGGCAGAGGTCATTCCCCCGCTGCTGCGCTACCAGCTCAAGAAGCTCGTCGGACGGTTGCCGAACTCGCCATGGCAGGTCCGGACGCCGAGGTGCAGGCGTTACGGGCGTTCGAGGGGCATGTGTGACTTCACGACCGCCACCGCGCCGGTCGCACCTACTGTCAGCAGCCCCCGGCATCAACGGTAAACAAGGCGTCACCAGCAGGGCGTCCAAAGGGTGAAGATGTAGTGGGCAAGTAATCCGACAGCGAGGAGCACAGGTGGGTCGAGGCAGGATGGCGATTGCGGCGCTGTGCGCACTGATCGCCGCCACGGTCATCGGATGGGCATTGGTACGGACGAATTCATCGGGCCCGGCCACCTCGCCCGGAAGCGTGCCGATCTGCGCACTGGGCAGCCTGCCGCCTCAGGCCCGCGACACGGTGCGAGCGATCCAGGCCAACGGCCCGTTCCCATTTCCCCGCCACGATGGTGTGGTCTTCGGCAACCGCGAGGGGCACCTACCCAACCAAATCAAAGGCTATTACCACGAGTACACGGTGACGACCCCGGGTGCACCAAACCGGTCGACCAGGCGCATCGTGACCGGCGGATCTCCGTTGACCGACCCGCCCCAGTACTTCTACACCGATGACCACTACGACTCGTTCTGTCTGATCACAGACGCTGGAAGGCGACCATGACGCCAAACGACTCAGATGCCCCTGTGGTCTACCGGCTCGACGGCCGGAAGATCAAGTCGGTCAACGACTTCTACCGGGAGATCGGTTGCGTGGTCAATGGCCCCGGCGGATACTTTGGACGGAACCTCGATGCGCTGGCCGATTGCCTGCGAGGTGGATTCGGCACCCCGGAGGATCGCCGCTACGAGTTCGAATGGCAGTACAGTGCGATCTCGCGCCATTACCTGAAGAACGCGCGGCGCGGGTCGCACCCGTTCGTCGATGCGGTACAAGACGTCTTCGACGAGGCCGGGGTCACGCTGCACCTGCGCTAACCGCGCGCAGGCCCTGCCGCTGATGATGAATTTTGCGGGTTGGTGGTGAATTTCCGGTAACGATCAGGCGTGGCGAACTCGCCGATCTCGGCCGCAACCCCTAGCCTTGAAGTTCACAGCGCTGTGAGACCGGACCGGCGGGGCCTGACCTGCCTGTCTATCCAGCTCTTCGCCACCATGACGACGCCGTCGGTGGTTCCTCGGCTCGATCGACTCCGGTGAGCCGACTATGGACGAAGGACCAATATGTCAGTACTCCAAGACTGGATCAACCCAACCCCGATCCCCTTCACAGTTATCACCCCGGCGAAGGCACGGGTGTGCCAGACGTTCAATGCCGTGCTGGGGCGCCGCCCAAAACGTGCAACCGAGCAGCCCCGCTTGATGCGTCCCGGCGCTGAACGCTGCTAACAGCCAACGCCCGCTGGTCGACTCGCTAACATCGAGCTGTGCACGTGTTGGGTGTCGGTAAATCGGTTGGTGTTGGCCTTGCGGCGGTGACGATCGCGGCGGCGCTGATGTTCGCTGCTGCTGCCCTACCGGCAGCGACGCCCGGGGCCGCACGGCCGGCGGCCGCGGCGAGTTGCCCTCAGGCGGAGGTTGTCTTCGCCCGAGGTCGACTCGAGTCCCCCGGGGTTGGCACGCTCGGCAATGCGTTCATCAACGCGCTCCGCTCCAAAGCCGGCGGTAAGAACATCGGCGTGTACGCCGTGAAGTACCCCGCCGACAATGAGGTCGACGTCGGCGCCAACGACATGAGCCGCCACATCCAGTACATGGTCAACAACTGCCCGGACACCCGGTTGGTGCTCGGCGGCTACTCGCTGGGCGCGGCGGTCACCGACGTGGTACTTGCGGTACCCATGTCCGCGTTTGGGTTCGACAGCCCTCTCCCGGACGGCGCCGATCAGCACGTCGCCGCCGTCGCCCTGTTTGGCAATGGAAGCCAATGGGCGGGGCCGATCACGAACTTCAACCCGATCTACAACGACAGGACCATCGAGTTGTGCCACGGGGCGGATCCCGTCTGCAACCCGGCCGATCCCAACACCTGGGAGAACAACTGGCCGCAGCATATGGCGAGTGCGTACATCCAGGCCGGCATGGCCGACCAGGCCGCCGACTTCGCCGCAGGCAAGCTCTGAGGTGTTCGCTCGGCTCGCAGCAGCGTCCTAGTCGCCGTCGTGGGTGATCTGGATTAGGTTGCCGCAGGTGTCGTTGAGGACGGCTGTGGTCACCGGCCCCATGTTCGTGGGCTCCTGGGTGAAGCGCACCCCAAGCCCGCGCAACCGCTCGTATTCCGCCCGGACGTCGTCAACCGCGAAGGACGTGAACGGGATTCCGTCCGCGACCAGCGCCTTCTTGAACGGCTTGACCGCCGGATGTTCGTCGGGCTCGAGGACGAGTTCGACACCGTCCGGGTCCTCCGGGGATACCACGGTGATCCACCGATGCGCACCCAGCGGGACATTGGTCTTGGGTTTGAACCCGAGGACCTCGGTATAGAACCGGAGGGCCTTGTCCTGATCGTCGACGAGCACACTGGTCAGATTGATTCTCATGCTGAGCCCTCCCTGGTTCCCGGTCACGGCGGCCACCGGGATGCCTCGTTGAGCCACCGCTGAACGATCGGTTCGAGCGGCATGGTGTTTATGTAGTGGAACGTACTATGCAAGCGGCCGCTTACCTGCCGACTCGGAGACACAGCGGTCACGGCGAGGTGTCGTGGCGCTCACCCAACGTGCCTAAGCTCTTGTCATGCGGCGTTCGACGGCTATTGGGCACCTCGTCGAGATGGCGGAGGTCGCCTCGCACTGGCAGGAACTCGGCGACCAACTTCGGTGGCCGCTCACCGAAATGTGGGTGACCGGGGAGCTACTGACCTTCGCGGAGACCCTGGAGCGCGGGGCCGTCGTGCTCGTCATGGATCTTCCCGCCGAGGAGCTCCCCTGGCTGGCTCTGCACACCACCGCCGAAGCGATCGGCCACCAGCTGCGACTGGGTAAGCGTCCGTTGCACTGGTGCTATCGACCGCGTGCCTGGCCGGTGTGGACCTATCAGAATCGGCGGGTGTTGCGGTTCTGGTCCGCTGAGAACGGCCTCGATTCGGCTGCCATTGAGGCCCTGCGGTCACGGCGCCTCGAGCACCTCGCGGTCGTCGAACCGTCCGACGACGAACTGGCCACACAGCTGCGCACCGAGCTCGCCGCGTCGCGTGCGCACCTCGGATCGGTGCTCGAGGGCTACTGGGACCGTGACTGGCGCCGACGCCATAAGGGGTATGACGAATCGCCGCAGGAGCACCTGTGGCGGGCGGCTACCGCCGTGGCAGAGTTGCTGGACGCGGTTGACACTCTGACGGACTAACCGACTGCCGGTATCGGAAAGATCTTGGCCGGTCGACACGATACGCACCTGCACCGCGTCCTGACTCAGCTATGGTTGATCAGATGACATTTCGTTGTTTGGGGTGGTGATTGGTGATGCGGTACAACCCTCCTCCGAACTGGCCGAAGCCCCCCGAGGGCTGGTCGCCACCGCCCGGGTGGACCCCGGACCCGTCCTGGCCACCATCTCCGCCAGGCTGGGAATTCTGGGTTGACGATCGGTCCGCCGCGCCGGAAAAGAAATCGGATCTAAGCCGACTGCGACACGGCAGCGACGACGTGGAGTACTTCGGCGACGACCGGGCATGGTCTGAGGCTTCGGAACAAGCGCCGCCTCAGGTTCAACCGAGCCCCGAGCCGGCGCCATTGTCGCCGCAACCCGCCGAAGTCGAGCCCAAGAACCTGTCTGCGCATCACCTTGGGCGTAGCGCCATCATCAGGTGGGACGACGAGGACCACTACAACATCGGGACGATAGTGGCCATCACCGCTGATTCAGCGGCGGTCAACGTGCTACTCGCCGGATGCCAGACGCCTGTCTCCTTCGCAAGGGAGGTATCGGGCCAAGGCTCTGCGAATCCGCGCATCTCTGTGTGGATTTGAGTTTTTAGCGCAGCTTCTGCGCGAATTCGATGATGTTGCCGTCCGGATCGGCGATGTGGAGTGTCCGCTCATGCCACGGCCGATCCACCGGTCCGCGGAGGATCTCCACGCCGAGCGCTGCCAGCCGTTCCGCTTCCCCGTCGACGTCCTCGGTTAAGAAGCCGATCTCACCGCATGGCGGATCGCCGCCGCCCCGGCCGATGAGCTCTGGAAGCTTGGACCGTTCGAAAAGTGCAAACTTGGTGTTAGCCATCTGGAACTCGACGTAGCCGTCGCCCTCGATCCGCACCTGGAGCCCGATGACGTCGCGGTAGAACGCCACCGACCGGCTGAGCGACGCGACATAGTGGATCACGTAGTCCACGCGATGCATAACATGCAGCGTAGTGGTCCGGTGATTAACTGGGGCCATGCGCAGAGAACCAGGCCTGGCGAGACGCTTCTTCGACAGATTCGAACCGGTGCATGCGGTGACCTACTTTGCGCCGGCGGCGACGTGCCCCTCACTACCCCGATGGGCCTGCGCCGTGACGAATTGCACGACAGCAGCGCGCATTTGACCCACACCTAACCACGGCCCAGACCGGCCATGCGCACCGCTCCGCCGGCACCTCTTGGCGCCCTACTCCCATGGGTTGATCACGTCGATGCCGGTATCGGTGAAGTCAGCGACGTTGCGCGTGGCCACGCCAGCGCTCCACTGGCGGCAGATTGCAGCCGTCTGCGCATCCCCCATGCTGATCGGCCGTCCGGAACGCTCCCGGGAGACGACGATGTCCGCGTAGTGCGCGGCCGCCAGCTCATCGAAGGGCAAAACCTGGTCTGCAAAATCCTCCGCGAGCAGCGCGTTGACTTGGCCGGACAACCGTTCCTGGCGGCGCCCCATGGGCAGTCGTGCCACGCCGTACACCAATTCAGCCGCGGTCACCGCCGTCAGGAACACATCCTCTGGGTCAAATGCGTCGACCCACCGAACGACCGCGGGCTCCGCCGCGTTGCGCATCAACTCGGATACGACATTGGTGTCAAGGACAATCACCCGCGGAACTCCGCGGCCCGCGGACGCTCGGTCCGGGCCGGCGGTTCAATCTGCGCATCTGCGCCGCCGGCGAAACGCTGCCGAATCCGCGTTCCCATCCCGGGGCCCCGCGACGACGGACGTGTCAGCGCCGCGCGCAGGATCTCGCGCACTTCGGCTTCCATTGACCGGCCCTGCTCGGCCGCGCGCACCCGCAGTGCGGCCTTGAGGTCGTCATCGAAGTCACGAATCGTTAAGGTCGCCATTTTCCCTCCAATGTCACCATTGCTAGCAATGCTAGCAATCTCAGGAGATGCTTGCCGTTGCCCCGGCTGCCGCTCCGCGACCGTCACCATCGCGTGGCCATCGGGTCATCGAACGGGTCATAGTGGCCGGTACTTTTCCACTGTTCGGCGGCTGCATGGGGGCTTCCGCGCCACCGGACATGGGCGGCAACCTCGGCCGGCGCGCACGCTCGATCGGAGAGATGTCCGGTCGGGATCTCTTCGTCGGACAGCGGTTGCCACAGGTACGGCTGCAGCAGCCGAACGCCGAACAGGATCAGGTTGTGGGTGCCCGGCAGGGCCGCCGATGGCGCGGTCATGGCCGTCGCGCCGCTGCCGCGCACGGCGTCGGCTAAGGATTGGGTGACCGCGTAGTCCTCGCCGACGAGCTCGTCGACCGCTATCCCCCAGGTGTGGCAGTTGTCAAAGTCGATGCGCTGCACGTCATTAACCTCGAGGGCGGCTGTCCACAGGTTCAAGATGACGTCGTCGGGATCGCCGTCGGGCCCCACGTTGTGGCGCAGCATTTCGGCCGCCGGCCCCAAGGGGTGCAGGCTCAGGTATTGCACGGTCTGCTGCCCGGCGCGGTGAAAGCGTCCGTCGACCGAACTCGGGAAGGCCCACCAGGGCGAGTCGTAGGCGGCGTGGCGGAATGCCGTGAATTTCATGCCGTCATGGCGCGGGCTGCGGTCGCAGCGTTGAGGATCTGCGGATAGCGCAGCGGGTCATCGAGCAGGTCGATGGGGCGGTGAGCAAGCATGGGATGGGACCGGAAGAACCAGGCGACGGTTCCCGGGCCGGTGAAGGAATGGCGCAACTGGTTGACGACTTGGCCGATCATGCGGATCCGGGCGGCGTCTTCCGCGGCGGGTTCGGGTCCGTCGGGGGCGAGCCAGCGCTGCAGTTGTCGCACGGATACGCCGAGCAGTTCGGCGAGGGTCTTCTGCGGGCACGCCAGGGTATCGGCGGTCCGGGTGAGCACGTCACGCACCGGGGCGCCGTCGCTGTAGGGCTGGTTGTCGACGATGTCGCGCAGCGCGTGGCGGAACTGCTCGAGCGCGATCCGAACGTCGCGACGCCGCCGCTCGGCATCGTCGTGGCGCAGCGCCTTCTCGGCACGAAACGCGGCGGCCCACAACGCGGCGGTGAGATACGGGTCGGCGTCCAGACGTAATGGCGTGGCGGCGCCCAGCGTGGTTTCGAAGCTGTCGATCAGCTCGACGACCCGATCGGGAACCGTCGCCGAGCGCTGGAGCAGCTTCGTCGCGTCGTTGACCTCGCCGAGCAGGTCACCGAGCCCCAACGCCGTCGTAATCATGTCGTCATTGTACGACAGGATTACGCATGGGGTCGGCGCTGCGGGGTGACACGGCGTCGACCGGCCGCCCGAGGATGGCCACGAGTCGGCTGTAGCGTGACGAGCGTGAACTCCTCTCGTGTGACCCTGTCCGTCGCGCTTGCTGCCGGCGCCGCGTCGTTCGTCATGACCCTGGCCGCATGCGGCTCCGATGCACATACGTCGGCTAGTTCGGCGGCGCGCACGCCCTCCCCCGCCGTCACCACGCCGACGGCGGCGGCCAGCACCTGCCCAATGGCGGCCCCGTCGGACGGGGGCGCAGCCGAATGGACGCTGTCCGGCGACACCGGCAGCGTCGCGGTCACCGGATCCACCGATACGGCGGCGCCGCAGGTCACGGTGGATGCACCGTTTAGCGTGGCGGAGACCCAGGTGCACACGCTGCGGGCCGGTGACGGGCCGATCGTGGCGGCCGATGCGACGGTTTCCGTCTGCTACATGGGCGTCGACGGACGCGACGGGGCCGTGTTCGACAGCAGCTACCAACGCGGTGTCCCGGCCGACTTCCCGCTCAACCGCGTCGTGCCCGGCTTCCAAAAGGCCATCGCCGGCCAAAAGGTGGGGTCCACGGTCGCGGTCGCCATGACCTCCGCCGACGGATACCCCGACGGTCAGCCCGCCGCCGGGATCGAAAAGGGTGACTCGCTGGTCTTCGCGATCAAGATCCTCAGCGCCTCGAGGTGAGCCGCTCCGCGTTTACTCCTCAGCCGTCAGTGTGTCGACGTGGTAGCGGCTGGCCGTCCAGGGCGGTGAACCGGGCGTCGGTGTGAGCGTGACCGCGACGCGTGTTTTACCCGCGGAAAGAGTGCCGGGTACCAGATAGGTGTCGTCCAGCCACCGGTGTGCGGTGTTGCTGCGTGGCTCTAGCCAATTCCCGGCCGGTACGCCGTCAATGGCAATGTCGGCCGACTGGTAGCCAACGGCCTGGTCCGACGTGCGGCGCAGCAGGATGCCCTGGTTGTCCGGGTCCACCGCAACCTCGAACGTGATCGCCGCGGTGGTGGCGCGCACCACCCCGATGACGGGCCGGGTGTCCTCGCTCCCCTCGTACTCGCTGTTCAGCAGTTGATCGGTGGCATCGGCATCGGTGTAGCCGTGCAGGAATCGACTGCCCGGGTCGCCGGGGTTGACGTCGTCGCTGGGGGCGGCGGTGTCGTTGGGTTGGGTGTAGAGGAACGCGGTTGAGCTGTAGTCGGGTTGAACCATATTGCGTTTGCCGTGCTCGATGCCAAACCGGATGGCGGAGTGATAGCCGATGGCGTCGGCGAGCATGAGCCGGTAGGCGCCGACACAGTAGTCGGCGCATCCGGCGGCCGCCGTGCGTTGGTCGGGCTGGCCGGTGAGCGGCGCGCTAAAGTGCGTGCCGCCCTTGAAATACCAGCCGCCCTCGTAGAAGTCCTCGGTGCCCGTTCCATACCATTGCGGCGACGCGGAACCGTCGGTGTACACCCGTTCGGCGCCCTCGAGAAAGTACGGGGCGCCGTCACTAAACGCCGTTTTGATCCGAGCACCGCGGATGGTGTGGCTGACACCCACGAATTTGCCGTGCCCCGCTTCGTCGGCGAACAGCCAGTCCTGACCGAGGACCGTTGGCCCGGCGTGGGACCGTGCGGTGAAGTAGCCGGCCCGGCCGCTGGCCAGCGCCGGTGCCCACTGGGGGTCGGGTGCCGTCACCACATCGCAGTCGATCCCGGGTACCGGATTGTCGGTGGTGTTGACCAGGGTGACGTGCGCGCTTTCGACGAAAGGCATGGGCCACCATTCCGACAACGCCACCGCGCCGTCGGGTTGCGGCATTGTGGCGAACATCAGCGATCGCACGCCGGTGGCGCCCAGCCCGGCGCCGAAGAACTCCCCCAGGGGCGAGTCGACCAGGGTTTGGCCGTCGAACTCGATCTGCAGCCGCAGCCCGGCCAGCAGGTGATCGGCCGGCTGCGGTAGCCGCAGGTGCAGCGCCGAGATCGTGCCCGACCCGGTCGATTCCGCGATTGTCAGCCCGGCGCCGGCAGGGAGGTCGACAACCCGGGGGTGGTGCGCTGCGCCGGCCGCGCTCGGTTTGGGGTCGCCGGCGCCCGCGGCGCGGAACATCGCGAGCACGTCGAGCGCGGGGTCGGCGGGCGAGAACGTGCGTACGCCGTCGGCCGTCGAAAACTGGCGATAGTCGACGTGGTAGTACTCCAAATTGGCTGCGACGCTGATCCGCATCGATTGCCGGTACGGCATCGGCACCTTGATGTAGACCCCGCCCGGCGACTGAGTACCGTTGGCCACCAGCGGCCACACGAACGGCGCACCCAGCCCACCGTCGACCACCGATTGCAGCGGCGCGTCGAGCACCGTCTGGCCATCCAGTTCAATGCGGACCGTTCCGATGGCACCCACCTTGCCGCCGTCGCGGGTGAGCCAGATCGAATCGACCTCGCCGGCGCCGTGATCCTCCGCGATGACACAGCCGGCACCGCCGAGCGCCAAACATCCGCCGGTGCCGTTCCGGTTACCGGTCGCGACGTCGAAATCGCCGCCGCTTCGATCGAAGCTCGACACCTGCAGGGCCTGGGTGCCGGCGCTCAGATACGGCAACCGATCCAATCGGCGGTAGGTGTCCCAGCCCACCAACCTGGCGTCGGGGCCGGCGATGACGGGCTCGGCGCCCGCACTGCCCGCGCCCGCAACACCGGCAATGCCCGACAGCAGCAAGGCGTACACCGCAGAAACCACCCGAACCGCCACCGGCATAGCACCACAGGCTACTTTTCGCCCTCGGCGTCGAACGGGTTTTCAGGCTCTCGGGCCGGCACCCGACATGAGCCGGTGTCCGCGGATGGCGGCCACGTCGAAACCCCCCGCCAACGCGGGGCGGTGGAGTAAAAGACAGCTATGCAGCCCCGACGTCTCCTCGCCGCGTTCATCGCGGCGGCGGTCGTCGGCATGACGATGGGGGCGATGCCCACGGTGCGCGCCGAAGAGGCCGCCTTCGTCCCGAACCCGGTGGACCACGTCGACACGCTGATCGGCACCGGAACCGGCGGCGAGACGGTGGGCGAGATCAACAACTTCCCCGGCGCCTCGGTGCCGTTCGGCATGGTGCAGTACTCGCCGGACACCACCGACACCTACGCCGGCTACGACCACGACAACGAGCGCTCCACCGGATTCAGCATGACCCACGCCTCGGTGGGCTGCGCCGCGTTCGGCGACATCCCGATGCTGCCCACCACCACCCCGATCGGCTCGCAGCCCTGGGATGCGTGGGAGCGGATCGCCCACGACGACACCGAGGTCGGCCGGCCCGGCTACTACACGGTGCGGTTCCCCGACACCGGGGTGACCGCGGAACTGACCGCCACCACCCGCACCGGCGCCGGCCGGTTTCGCTACCCCGACAATGGTCGGCCCGCGCTGTTCCACGTGCGTCCCGGCGGGTCGCTGGCCGGCAACTCCGCGGCGACTATCCAGATCGGCCAGGACAACACCACGATCACCGGCTCGGCGACCACCGGCGAATTCTGCGGCAAGAACAACGTCTACACGGTGTACTTCGCCATGAAGTTCAGCCAGCCGTTCGGCGCATATGGCACCTGGGACGGCGACACGGTATTCCCCGGCGCACGCAGCGCGGAGTCCAGCCGTGGCGGCGGCTACGTCGAGTTCCCGGCCGGCTCGGTGCTCGACGTGCGCACCGCGCTCTCCTACGTCAGCGTCGACGGCGCGCGAGCGAACCTGGTCGCCGAGGGCGAAGAGAGTTTCGACGAGGTGCGCGCCGCGGCCGCGACGGACTGGGACGCCGCGCTGTCGCGCATCGCGGTGGCCGGCACCGACACCAACGACGTGACGACCTTCTACACCGCGCTGTATCGAGCGCTGCTGCACCCCAACACCTTCAACGACGTGGACGGGCGCTACATCGGGTTCGACGGCAACATCCACACCGTGGCCGCCGGGCGCACCCAGTACGCCAACTTCTCCGACTGGGACACCTACCGGTGCCTGGCCGCCCTGCAGGCGCTGCTGTTCCCGGAGCACGCCAGCGACATGGCGCAATCGCTGGTCAACGACGCCGAGCAGAGCGGGTCGTTTCCGCGCTGGGCGCTCGCGAATTCGGCGACCGGCGAGATGACCGGGGACAACGTGGTGCCGCTGATCGTGAACCTGTACACCTTCGGCGGCACGGACTTCGACTCCCGCACGGCCTTGCGGTACATGGTGAACGCGGCAACCCAGGGCGGTATCGGGCGGGGCAGCTACGTGGAGCGGCCGGGGATCGCCACCTATCTGGCGCATGGCTACGCACCGCAGTCCCCCGAATTCAGCACCGATCACAAGATCGTGGGAGCCTCCCTCACGCTGGAGTGGGCGGTCGACGACTTCACGATCGCCCGGTTCGCCGACGCGCTCGGTGACACCGCAACCGCCGCGGAATTCCAGGACCGGGCCCAGTACTGGCGGAACCTGTTCAACCCGGCCACCGGCTACCTTTCGCCCCGCACCGTGGCGGGCGCCTTCCTCGACGGCCCCGGGTTCGTGGAGCCCGGTTCGGAGGACTTCGGTCAGGACGGATTCGACGAGGGCAACGCCGAGCAATACCTCTGGTGGGTGCCGCACAACATCGCCGGCCTGACCGCCGCGCTCGGCGGCCGCCAGGCCGTGACCGACCGGCTCGACCGCTTCACCGCACAGCTCAACGCCGGCCCCAACCAGCCCTATCTGTGGATCGGCAACGAGCCAAACTTCGGGGTGCCGTGGCTGTACAACTACGTCGGCCAACCGTGGAAGACCCAGCAGACGGTGGACCGGGTACGCAGCGAGCTGTTCGGTCCCACACCCAACGGCGAGCCGGGCAACGATGACCTCGGCGCGATGTCCAGCTGGTATGTCTGGGCCGCGCTCGGCCTGTACCCGAGCACCCCGGGCACCCCGATCCTCACCGTGAACACGCCGGTTTTCGAGCGCGCCGAAATCCGGCTTCCCGCAGGGCAAGCCATTCAAATCCGGGCGCCGGGCGCGTCGGGACCGAACGGCCTGAAGTACCTCAACGGGCTGGCCATCGACGGCCAGGCCACCGACCAAACGTTCCTTCCGGAGCCGATCATCCGCACCGGCGGCGACCTCACCTTCTGGCTCTCCCCCGTCCCCAACACGGTTTGGGGCACCGCCGACTCCGCCGCGCCACCGTCATTCGGTGAATGACGGGATTCATCGCGCCCTCATTTGCTCTCGCCGAGCCGGATCGCGGTGTAGTAGGCGTTGTCCACGAACGGCGATGGGTGGTCGCGGGGCGGCAGCTGGTTCTCCGCGAGCAACTGGCTCATCGGTGTCGTAACCGACTGCCAGCCGCGGTGATCCAGATACGCCGCGACATCGTTGCGGACGCCGTCATAGACGAGGTCGGACGGCTGGATGCCGAACCCGTGCTCTCGCCACTGGTACGTGATGGGTTGCATCATCTCGTGCGTCGGCGGAACAAAGATCTCGGTGGCCAGCCGACTGCCGACGGCACTGTGCGCGGTGACGGTGTCCAGCAACCGATCCTGAGCCTCCGGCGGCAAGAACGGCAGCAGGCCTTCGGCGATCCACGCGGTGGGCAGACTGGGATCGAAGCCGGCTCGACGCAGGGCGGTGGGCCAGTCGTGGCGCAGGTCAATCGGCACCATCCGCAGATCCGCGGTCGGTTCGGCGTGGAGCCGGGCCAGCGTCGCAACCTTGAACTCGATGACTTGGGGCTGGTCGATCTCGAACACCGTGCACCCCGGCGGCCAGGCCAGCCGATAGCTGCGGGTGTCGAGACCGGAGGCCAGATTCACCGCCTGACGGATTCCCGCCGTGGTCGCGTCCATAAAGAACGCATCGAAGTACCGGGTCCGAACCGCCATGAGGTCAACAAACCAGTCCAAAACCCTGCGGACGCCGTCGTCAACGACACCAAGACCCCCGCTGGCCCATCGGGTGAGGAAGTCGATTCCCACGGCGCGGACCAGTGGTTCGGCGAACGCGTCGTCGATAAGTGGATCTGCCGTGTTGCAGGCGGCCGCGCGGGCCGCGGCCACCATGGTCGCCGTCGCGCCCACGCTGGTGGCCAGGTCCCAGGTGTCATTGTCCTTGCGGTGCTGGGCGTCCATGGGTTCTATGGTGCAACCGTTTCACCGCGGTGTGCGACCACTGATGCGGCGGGCAGCGGTCAGTGCGAGTTCAGCGCTGGGCCTCCGGCGTCAGCAGAACGCGAAGGAGCAGAAGAAGGCGGCCGTCACGAGCGCAATGGCGAGCGCAGCGGTGGTCTGTCCCATCGCCGTCGTCACGACGATGCCGACGATCGCGCTGACAAAGATCGCGACCAGCAGGGTAGCCAGGACAACTCGCCTCGGGCTGATCGTTCCGGTCGTGCGCGGTGTGACCACTACGGGCTTACCATTCACGCTTCTCACAGACACCTCCGGGTGTGATGTGGTTCACATTCTACCGCCACGTTGATGTGGGTCACAGTAACCGACGCGCGGGCATCACGGTACACCCGGGTGGGGGCCGCCAGAAGGCGGACCACGCATTCGGGTTTAGCGAGCCCTGGGCCAGGTAACGCCCGCTGATAGGCCGAGCTTGGTTGGCCGAGGCAGAAGGGAGGGCGATGAGCGGGTCAGGACTCGCGGCAGCGGTCCGCGACGACGCCGAGGCGCCCAAGCGGCGACGGCACCGGCCAGCCGAGATGGACGAGGCCGGTGTGCGGCGGGTTCTCGATGTCACGCTGCGTTTCGGGCAGCTGCTGCTGGCCTGCCAGGCGGGCACCGCGGACGTGGCCGCGACGGTCGCTGCGGTGGCCACCGCCTATGGGTTTCCCGCCACCCACGTCGACGTCACCGCGAACTCGATCACGGTGTCGGTGCCACGCGGGGTAGCCGGCGCGCCGGTGACCGCGATGTATCTGGCGCAGTCGCGGTCGCTGGACTACACGCGGCTGCAGTTGACCACCGACCTGGCCCAGCACGTCGTCGACACCACACCGGAGCCCGAGTGGGTGCAGCGCGAGTTGACCGCGTTGGAACGGGCCAAGCATCCCTACCCGCGATGGGTCTCCACCGTTGCGCTGGGGGTGATGGCCGGCAGCTTCTCCATGCTGCTGGGTGCCGGGCTACTGGTGGCCGCGATCGCGGCGGTGACGACCGCGCTGATCGATCGCGTCGGTCGCATCCTCAACGGTTGGCATTTGCCGATGCTGTTCCTGCAGGTGGTCGGCGCCACCATCGCTACCGGTGTGACCGTGGGGCTCGACGCCGCCGGTCGACTGCCGGCAGGCACCGCCCCGTCGGTGGTGGTGGCGGCCAACATCGTGGCGCTGCTGTCGGGGCTGGCCACGGTCGGCTCCGTACAGGACGCCATCACCGGCTTTCAGCTGACCGCCGTGTCGCGGATGATGGACATCTTGCTTTCGTCGGTGGGCATCCTGGTCGGTGTCACCATCGCGGTCCGCATCGGGGTGGCCGCCGGTGTCGATGTCAGTGTGAGCCCCGACGTGCCGGTCGGACCGCTGGGCGTCCCGGTGCGGGTGCTGGCGGGCGCGGTCGGTGCCGCCGCCTCGGCGGTCTCCAGCTACGCACCGGTGCGCGCGGCAGTGGCGGCCGGTGCCGCGGGAGCAACCGGCGCGCTGCTGTTCTTCGGGCTGCGGATCGCCGGGACCGACCAAATCACCAGCTCATTCGTGGCCGCCGCCGCGATCGGTCTGGGCGGGGCGATCGGTGCGCATCGGGTGCGGGTTCCACTGCTGGTGATCGCGATGGCCGGCATCGTGCCGCTGGTCCCGGGGATGACCCTGTACCGCGGGTTCGTCCACCTGGTCAACGGGCAGGCTGCTGCCGAGGGCAACTGGCTCATGCTGGCTGCCGGGACGGCGCTGGCGCTCGGCGCGGGCGTAGTGCTCGGGCCGCTGCTGGCGCCCTCGGTCCGACGGGAACTCGCCCGCTACCGTCGTCGGCCTCGAGGCGGTTCCCGGCGCCACCTACTCGGTCAGCACCGCATGCCGCAGCTCGCCGGAATCCGGCCGCGGCGGTCAACGACTAGTGCTGGCCGCACATTTCGCCCCCGCCGGCGACATCCGCGGATAGCAGCGGAACCGACCACCGACCCCCTACGATGAAAAGGCATGACTGAAAAGCCATTGATTAAAAGCGTTCCCTTCACCCACGACCCGTGGGTCGCGGCGTCGACTCGCTACGACCACATGCCTTACCGCCGTGTCGGTGAGTCCGGCCTGCTGCTGCCTGCGCTGTCCCTCGGCCTCTGGTACAACTTCGGTGACAACCGCCCGTTCGACACCCAGCGTGAAGTGCTGCGCTACGCGTTCGACCGCGGCATCACGCATTTCGATCTCGCCAACAACTACGGCCCGCCGTACGGCGCCGCCGAGGAGAACTTCGGCCGGATGCTGCGGCATGATTTCAAGCCGTATCGCCACGAGCTGCTGATCTCGAGCAAGGCCGGCTGGGACATGTGGCCTGGCCCCTACGGTCAGCTCGGCGGCCGCACCTACCTGCTGTCCAGCCTCGATGAGTCACTCAGCCGGCTGGGGCTCGACTATCTCGACATCTTCTACTCGCACCGGGTCGACCCGCGCACGCCGCTCGCGGAAACGATCGGAGCCCTCGATACCGCGGTGCGGGCCGGCAAGGCGCGCTACGTCGGTATCTCGTCGTACTCGGCAGCCAACACCGCGGAAGCCGCCGCGATCGCCAAACAGCTCGGCACACCGCTGGTGATCCACCAGCCGTCCTATTCGATGTTGAACCGCTGGGTCGAGGGCGGCTTGACCGATGCGTTGACCACCGCCGGGATGGGCGCGATCACGTTCGTGGCGCTGGCCCAGGGCCTGCTCACCGACCGCTATGTCGACACGCCGACCGACGAGATCGTCCGGGCCACCGACCGACCCACCTTCGATCACAACCTGGTGACCGACACGGTGCGGGAACGCTTGCAGGGCTTGCAGCGAATCGCCAAGAAGCGGGGCCAGACCCTGGCGCAGCTTGCGCTGGCCTGGGTCTTGCGCGACCCGACCGTGGCGTCGACCCTGGTCGGCGCATCGAGCGTGGCGCAACTGGAAGAGAACCTCGGCGCGCTCGACAACCTCGAGTTCACCTCGGAGGAACTAGCCGAGATCGATCAGTACGCAACCGAATCCGGCGTCGACGACCTCTGGCGCTCCAGCTCCGATCTGTAGGCCGCCGGTAACCGCTTGCCGTGCAAGCGAACTTCAGACCGGCTCGGTGGCCAGAGCGCCGGCGGTGTGGAGCACCGCGCCCAACTGGTCGACGATGGCCGGTGCGGCCGCCACGGTCGACGCCGATTGGTGAGTATGGGCGTCGCCGCAGGCGTCGGTGACGTGTGCGCCGGCTTCACGGGCGATCAGCGTTCCCGCCGCGGTGTCCCAGGGCTTGTTGGACATCATCACGCACGCGTCCAGCGCTCCTTCGGCGACGAACGCGAGGTCAAGCGTTGCCGCCCCGACCATGCGGATCCGTTCGACGCGGGGCACCAGCTCGGTGGTGATCGCGAGCCGCTGCACGTTCAGCGCGGCCGCGTCAGCACCGACGGCGTAATCGCCCAACGACACGATGGCCTCACTGAGGTTGGCGGTACCGCTGGTGGTGATCGGTTGGCCGTTGAGGAACGCGCCGCCGCCTTCGACGGCGTGGTAGGTGCGACCGAGCAACGGCGCATTGGTCACCGCGACCACGGTGCGGCCGCGGTGCAGCAGCGCCAGGGACACCGCGCACAACGGCAATCCGTGGACGAAGTTCGATGTTCCGTCGATAGGGTCGAGAACCCAAAGCCATTCTGTCGTCGCGATGTCGGGCTGGTGTTCGGATTCCTCGGCCAGCAATGGAATATCGGGTGTGGCCCGTGCGAGGTGCTCGGCGATATCGCGCTGAATCGCAAGGTCGATGTCGGTAACGGTGTCTCGGTCACCCTTGTGGCGCACCGTACCGGGCTGCGACGTCGCAAGGGTTTCTGCCCCTATTTGCGTTGCTTGCCAGGCTATTTCGAGGTGTCCTTGATTCGCTTTCATGGGACAGGCTGGCCTCACTTCCAGTAGCACCCCAACACGTTGGGCAAACGCGCAAGAGCGGTTCGGGTGTGCATTCCTGCCCCTCGAGCATAGGGGGTTACAGATTCAACGCCACCGCTACCCCCGGTGAACGCGCGGGTGGTTCCTTTGCTCTACAGCGTAATTCGGCGGTGATGTATCTCACTTAGGCCGGCCTTAACTCGCACCACCGACGCTCGTTGCGACACGCGGTGTAGCGCACGTCACACAATTGCCCACACACTGCCTGGCCGGCGTCTGTGCTGGAAGCGCGTAAGTCTCACTAATCCAACAGTTTTGCTACGCGACGTTGAAGCCCCGTTTCCCTGACCGCCGGTTGCCGTGTGGGCTACAGTTGCGTCGATCGACGTCGGTGGACCGCACGCGATGCTCAAGGTTCGACGTGTTTCGAGTTTGGCGTTCGCGTGGTTATGGGCAGTGGTGCCCTCCTCTATTGCCGCCGCTCGATCTGAATCCAACAATCCAGCAAGCAACTTTGCAGGCAGGTGATAGCGGAAATGACTGTGATTGATGAGCGAACTACTACCCCTGGCGTGATCCCGACGGTCGCGCTCAATGACTCAGCACAGATGCCGGTCCTCGGCTTGGGTGTTGCCAAACTGTCCGACGCTGAAACGGAAAGCTCGGTGATCACCGCGCTCGAACTCGGCTGCCGGCTGATCGATACCGCCGCCGCCTACGGAAATGAAGAGGCCGTCGGCCGCGCCATCGCTGCGTCGGGGATTCCCCGTGAGGAGCTCTTCGTCACCACCAAGCTCGGTACCTCCAAGCAGGGCTTTGACAGCGCCCAGGAGTCGTGCAAGGCGAGCCTGGACCGGCTCGGACTGGACTACCTCGACCTGTACTTGATCCACTGGCCGGCTCCGACGCTGGGCAAGTACGTGGAAAGCTTCGAGGGCATGATCAAGGCACGGGAGGAGGGCCACGTCCGCTCGATTGGCGTCTCGAACTTCACCGAAGACCACTTGGCGACGGTGATCGAGGAAACGTCGGAGGTGCCGGCGGTGAACCAGATTGAGCTGCACCCGCGGCTCAACCAGGCCGAGCTGCGTCAGGCGCACGCCGAGCACGATGTGGTTACCCAGGCCTACAGCCCGCTGGGGGTGGGTCGATTGATCGACGAACCGACCGTCACGTCGATCGCCGCCGAGTACGGCCGCACGCCTGCGCAGGTGTTGGTCCGCTGGAACCTGCAGTTGGACAACGTCGTTGTCTCGCGGTCCTCGAAGCCCGAGCGTGTCGCCGAGAACCTCGACGTGTTCGACTTCACCCTGGAGCCCGAACACATGCAGGCCATCGATGCGCTGCACGACGGCACCCGGGTGCTGCACGATCCGCTGGTGTTCACTGGGACGTAGCCACTTCGGTGGGGGGACCGAACCAGCTGGTCAACGCGTCAGCGAGGCCATGCTGTGCTCGGTCCCCCACCCAGGCAACGTGCCCGTCGGGCCGGATCAGCACGGCGCGGGGCGCGGTGACGACACCGAGGACCGGAAGTTCCCAGTCGCCACCATATTTCGCCTCGACCAGCCGAACGCGATCGAGCCAGGGCGTGATATCCAAGGCGCCGGGCTCACCGAGGTTGAGCAGCACCGGCCGCGCCTTGTGCAACAGGTCGTAGACCCGCGTCGGGCCGTGCGCGGTGACCAAGTCCAGATCGGGCATCCGGCGTCCCAGTAACGGGTGGCCCTCGCCGAGGTCGTAACGAATGTCCAGACCGGACATCATGGCGGCGAACCGGTTTCGGGGCTCCGCCATGCTGACGAGCTCAGCAACCGTCTCCCTCAAGGCCTGGATGCGATCGTCTGATCGGCGAAGCGCGACTTGGGCCATCGTATTGCGCAGCACCCGCGCAGCGACCGGGTGTCGCTCGGCATGGTAGGTGTCGAGGAGACTTGCGGGCGAGGTCGCCTTGACCACTTGGGCCAGCTTCCATCCCAGGTTGACCGCGTCCTGTACACCGGTGTTGAGTCCCTGCCCGCCCACCGGGTAATGGACGTGGGCGGCATCGCCAGCCAGCAGGACGCGCCCGTCGCGGTAGGCCGCGACTTGGCGAGTCATATCGGTGAACCTGGAAATCGATGTGGGACTGTGGATCCCATAGTCGGTCCCATACACGGCGATGACCGCCTCGCGGAGGTCGCACAGCGTGGGTTCGCCGGTGGCGCCGAGGTGTTGCTCGGTCACCATGACCCGAACCGGCCCGCCGTTCTCCAGCCTGCCGAAGGAATGGACGCCGAGCGAGTCGCGGCGGATGCCCCATTCCGGTTCCTCGGTGGTCTCGACCTCGGCGATCAAGCTGCTGGTTGTCGGGTCCCAGCCGGGGAACTCGATGCCGGCCGCTTTGCGGACCACACTGCGTCCTCCGTCGCATCCCACGAGATACTCCGCTCGCAGCGATTCGCCGTCGGACAGCGCGACGTCGACACCGGTGTCGTCTTGAGCGATACCGGTGGCCGCACGCCGGCGATAGATCGTCACCGCCAACTCGGCGACCCAATCGGCCAGAATGCGCTCAATGTGTTGCTGCACCAACGCCAGACCGTAGGGGTGCCGGGTGGGGAAATCACTGATATCAAAGCGAACCCCGGCGAATCCCGCGACCTGCGCCGTATACCCCTGCGCGAGGAACCGCCCGGCGATACCTCGCTGATCCAGAACCTCGATGGTGCCGGCGTGCAAACCAAGCGCACGCGCGCCAAGCAGATCCTGGTTGACGCGCCGCTCGACGAGGGCAACGTCGACTCCGGCCAATGCCAATTCACCGGCCAACATCAGCCCGGTCGGGCCCGCACCGACCACCACCACCGCATGGTCGGCGATCGATTCGACATTCCCCACTTTGCGCCCCCACTACCCCGAGTTTTGGTTTCGGCCAGCCATTTTGCGGGGTCACCGGGGCCTTGCCGCAAGCCCCCCTCTCCGCTATAAGTTGAAAGTGAGGCAATAAATATCCGCATCACTCCCCCACTTCGCGGGAACTCCGCATCGGGATCGCCCACTCCACAGACAAACACCTGCGGTGATGGTTGAGTCGCAGTATGCGGTCCACTGACGTTGGCGTTATCGGCGCCGGGATTGTCGGTTTGGCCACCGCCTATGCCCTGGTCGAGCGTGGGGTCTCGGTGACCATCTACGAGCGCGGCGTGCCCGGGCAGGGTCAGTCCGGTGGCGAGTCACGCATCTTTCGGCATGCCCACGACGATCCCCGCTTGGTCGCCGTCGCCACGCGCAGCCGGTCGATCTGGGATGAGTGGTCCGAGCGGTTCGCGGTGGAATTGGTCTCCGATGACGGTGTGGTGGCGCTCGGGCCGACCGCCGAGCAACGCCTTGGGGTGCTGCAATCCGTCGGCGGTATCCCCGCCCGGCGTATCGGCGCCTCCGAGTTGCGCGACCGGTTGCCGATTCTCGCCGACTTCGATGGCGTCGCGGTGCTGGACGAACGTGGTGGCGCGATCCGCACCACCACCGTGGTTTCGGTGCTCCCCGGTGCGTTTGGCGACGCCCTGGCCGCCGAGGGGGTGCTGCTGGTGTGTGCCACCCCCGCCGGCACGGTCGAGGTTCGCGCCGGCGGCCTTACCGCCGAGCACGCCCGGGTGG
>NZ_MLQM01000002.1:0-107176 GCF_001854525.1 Mycobacterium talmoniae | reverse complement strand
GTACAGCATCACGTTGTCCAGCAACTCGTCCCGGGTCAACGCGTTCTCGGGGTGCCCGGCGCAGTCGGTCCACGCCCAGAACTTCTCCACGATCCAGGCCAACTGCGCGACCGGCGAATCCACCAGCCCGTAGCCCAGCGTCTGCGGCCGGGTGGACTGCTGCTTGGAATAGCCGGTGCCCCAACGTTGGTGCTCTTTCATCGCGGCCAGCGCCGCGCGCTCGGCATCGGTGGGATCGCGCATCGCCTCGGCGGTCGGCATCGCGATCGGCATGTTGGTGTGAATCCCGACGCAGTGGCCGCCGTTGCGGCCGATCTGCGTGGTGACCGCCGCACCCCAGTCGCCGCCCTGCGCGCCGTAGCGCTCGTAGCCCAGCCGCGTCATCAACGTCTCCCAGGCCGCCGCGATCCGCTCGACGCCCCAGCCGGAACGCGACGGCTTGCCGGAAAAGCCGTAGCCGGGCAGCGACGGGCACACCACGTGAAAGGCGTCCTCGGCGCGCCCACCATGGGCGGTCGGGTCGGTGAGCGGCCCGATCACCTTGTGGAACTCCACGATCGAACCGGGCCAGCCGTGGGTGATGATCAGCGGGAACGCATCGGGATGCGGCGAGCGCTGGTGCACGAAATGAATAGGCAGCCCGTCGATCTCGGTGACGAACTGATCGAAACGGTTCAGCGCCGCCTCCCGTGCCCGCCAGTCGTAGCCGGCGGCCCAGTAGTCGGCCAGGTCGCGGACGTAGGCCAGCGGGATGCCCTGGCTCCAGTCGTCGACGCATTCGGCTTCGGGCCAGCGGGTGGCGGCCAGCCGCCGGCGCAGGTCGACCAGCACATCGTCGGGCACATCGATCCGAAACCGTTGGATATCCGCCATGGCGCTACCGCCCCAGCGCCAGCAGAATGATGGCGAGCAGCGGCAAGGTGCCTTGCACCGCGGCGGCCCGCGCCTTATCCGGCGACGAGGCCACCAGCACCAGCGCCGCGGCCGCCATCGACCCGACGCCCGCGAACACCAGCGCGGCGCCAACCGCGCGGTTCCCCAACGTGATCGCGCCGATCCCGACGGCGGTGACGATGGCCAGAAACAGGTTGTAGAACCCCTGGTTGAACGCCAGCGGTTTGGTGGTCTCGGCCTCCTCCGCGGTAGTGCCGAACGCGGCCCGGGTGCGCGGCGCGGTCCACCGCAGCGACTCCAGCACGAAAATGTAGACGTGCAGCACCGCGGCCAGCGCGGCGAAAATCAAACCGGCGACAAGCATGACCGCCATTTAACCCGCCGGCCGGGATACGTACGGGATAACCCTCGTCGAACGTGTACTCAGCGCGAAAAATCCGCCCGAAATTCGGGCTGAGTACACGCTCGGCGGCCCGGGCTCAGCCGCCCACCCGCGCCCGCAGCTCCCGTTTGAGCACCTTGCCGTAGCTGTTCTTGGGTAACTCCTCGACGAACACGTAGCGCTTGGGCCGTTTGAACCGGGCGATGCGCGCCAGCAGGTGCGCGTCCAAGGCGGACTCGTCGGCGCTGCCCACCACGAACGCGACCACGATCTCCCCCCACTCCGGGTCCGGCGCCCCGATCACCGCGGCCTCGGCGACACCGGGATGCTGCAGCAGCGCCTCCTCTACCTCCCGCGGGTAGATGTTGCTGCCGCCGCTGATCACCACGTCCTTGGAGCGGTCGTGCAGGGTGAGGTAGCCGCCGACGGCGAAGCAGCCCAGGTCTCCGGTGTGCAGCCAGCCGTCCCGCAGCGTCGCGGCGGTGGCGTCGGGATCGTTCCAATAGCCGGACATGACCACGTCGCCGCGGCACACGATCTCGCCGACCTCGCCGCACGCGGCCGGGATGCCGTCGTCACGCAACACCGCGACCTGCACCCCGGAGCGGGGGTAGCCGACCGACCCCAGCAGCGCCTCGTTGTCGGCGTCGTGGTCGGCGCGGGGCAGCCCGGTAATGGTCATCGGCGCCTCGCCCTGGCCGTAGATCTGGGCGAAGACCGGGCCGAACGCGGCCATCGCCTTCTTGAGGCTGTCGACATACATCGGGCCGCCGCCGTAGATGATCGTCCGCAGCTGACGCGGGCAGGCCCGGCCGGTCGCGATCAGCCGCTGCACCATGGTCGGCGCCAAAAAGGCGCTGCAGCCGCGATGCTGGTCGCACAGGTCGAGGAATTCGTCCGCGTCGAACCCGTGCGACGCCGGGATCACCTGCCGCGCACCGCGCGCGACATAGGCCGGAATGTAGAGGCCCGACCCGTGCGACATCGGTGCGGCGTGCACCAGGGCGCAGTCCTGGTCGGGGTCGTCGATATCGGCCAGGTGCGCGAGCGTCATCGCCATCAGGTTGCGGTGGCTGAGCATCGCGCCCTTGGCGCGCCCGGTGGTGCCGCTGGTGTAAAACAGCCACGCCAGCGTCGACGGGTCGGTGTCCGGCGGCGCGGCCGGATCCGCCGCGAGCCGACGCGAGTACGCCTCGGTGGCCACGGATTCCACCGGCACGTCGGTCACCGCGGCGAGCTGGGCGGCGATGGTCGGCGAGGCGAACACCTGCGCGACGCCGGCGTCGGTGAGGATCTGCGCCATCTCGCGGGGATGCAGCTTGTAGTTCAGCGGCACCGCCACCGCGTCGGCCGCCCAGATCCCGAAGAACAGCTCGACGATCTCCGGCCGGTTCTCGCTGGCGATCGCGATCCGCGCCCCCGGCGCGCCGCCCGCCCGCAGCGAGCCGGCCAGCCGCAGTGCCCGGTGCCGCAGCTCGGTCCAGCTGCAGTACCGGCGCGCCCCGTCGTAGACCGCGCCGGCGTCACCGAAGCGAACTGCGGCCTGATCCAGCACCGCGAACAGGTTCACGGCGTGGTCCATTGCGAGGTCAGGGCCCGCTCGGACAGGTATTTCGTGGAGCTCCAGCCGCCGTCGACCACGATGGTCTGCCCGTTGATGAAGCTGCCGCCGGGTGAGCACAGGAACGCCACCGTGTCCGCCACGTCATCGACGGTGCCCAACCGCTGGTGCGGGGTCATCTCGGTGTTGATGCGGCGGAACCGTTCGTCGGCCAGCCGGTGTTCGGTCATCGGGGTGCGGATCACGCCGGGCGCCACCGCATTACAGCGGATGCCCTGCGCCCCGTACTGGCAGGCCAGGTGGGTGGTCAGCGCGGTCAGCCCGCCCTTGGCCGCCGAGTAGGCCCCGCCGCGCAGCCCCCCCACCACCGCGAAGGTGGAGGTGATGTTGATGATCGCCGAGCCCGGCCGCATGTGCGGCAGCGCCTCGCGGGTCAACCGAAACGGGGCGCGCAGCATCAAACCCAGGAAATAGTCCAGGTTCTCGTCGTCGGTCTCGTGCAGCGGTTTGGGGCTGCCCGCGCCGGCATTGTTGACCAAGAAGTCGATCCGGCCCCACCGCTGCACCGCCGCCTCGACGATCCGCCGCGGCGCATCCTCGTCGAGCAGGTCGACGGCCAGGGTCGCGACGGCGTCGTGCGAGTGTTCCAACTCGGCCAGCCGCCCCCGGTCGCGTCCGGTGCCCAGCACCGCCATGCCCGCCTGCGCGAGCCGCACCGCGCAGCCCCACCCGATTCCGCTGCTCGCCCCGGTCACTACCGCTGTCTGCATATCACTCATCCGTTGCTGTCAGCATTGCCTTAATCCGCTGCTTCAATACCTTCCCGGCGTCGTTTTTGGGCAGCGCGTCCCAGAGCACCACCTGCTCGGGGGCTTTGAAGGTGGCCAGGCCGTGCGCCTGCAGGAAGCCGCGCAGCGCGGCGACATCCGGGCCCGGCGCCGCCGCGGGCACGACGACCGCGCAGGCGCGTTCGCCGGTGCGGGCATCGGGCAGGCCCACCACGGCCACCTCGGCCACCTCGGGATGCCCGACGAGAATGTCCTCGACTTCCTTGGGGGAGATGTTCTCCCCGCTGCGGATGATGAGGTCCTTGGCGCGGCCGGTGACGACCAGGAACTCGTCGTCGACCCAGCGGGCCAGATCCCCGGTGCAAAAGAAACCGTCCGCGTCGAACGCGTCGGCCGCATCCTCGGGGTGCCGGTAGCCGACCAGCATTTGCGGTCCACGCGCCCGGATTTCGCCGTCGACCAGCTTCACCTCGGCCAGCCCGGGCCGGCCGTCGGTGTCCGCGGCGCGGTCGCGGTCGGCGGGGCCCAGCGCGCCGACCGTGGTGACCGGCACCTCGGTGGAGCCGTACACCCGGGTGACCACGGCGCGCTCGAAATGGGCGGCCGCCCGCCGGATCAGGCCCGGCGACACCGAGGCGCCGCCGCAGACGAACAGTTTCAGATCGGGCAGCCGGGTCCCGGCCCGCTGCGCCGCGGCCAGCAGCTGATCCAGGAACGGCGTCGCCCCGGCGAGGTGGGTGCAGCGCTCGGCCTGCATCAGCGCCACCGCGGCCTCCGGGTTCCACCGGTCCATCAGCACCGCGGTGGTGCCGAGCAGCAGCGGGCACTCGAACGCGTAGATGGATCCGCCGATGTGCGCGATCGGGGACGGCACCAGAAACGTGTCGCCGAACTCGACCAGCCAGTGGTCCCGGATCTGGGTGATCAGCGCGTGAATCGAATTGTGGCTGTGCAGCACCCCTTTGGGGCGCCCGGTGGTGCCCGAGGTGTACATGATCATCCGCACCGCGTCCGGGTCGAGCGTGGGCAGCGGCTGGGCGGCGGGTCGGCGACCCAGCAGCGCCGCGTAGCCGTGCTCGCCGGGGCCGCCGCGCACCACCACGACCTCGGGCGGGGCAGCCAACTGGGCGGTCACCCGGTCCAGCATCGCGGGATAGTCGTAGCGGCCGGTGTCACCGGGTACGAAGATCATCCGGGTGGCGGCGTCGTCGAGGATGAACGCCAGCTCGCGATCCCGCAGCGACGGCAGGATCGGGTTGACGACCATCCCGGCCAGCGTCGCCCCGAGGTAGATGACCGCGGCCTCATGCCAATTCGGCAACATGAAGGACACCACGCTGCCGACCGGCATCCGCGCCAGCAGGGCCTGGGCCAGCGCCTCGGCCTGACTGTGCAGGGCCTGGCAGTCCAGCCGGCACGCCCCGTCGATCAGCGCGATACGCCGGGGCGCGCGCTGCGCGGCGTCGCGCAGCGTGTCGGCCAGCGTGGTTTTCACCCACCACCGGTGCGCGTAGGCGGCGGCCGCGCGGTCGTAGTCGCAGCGGTCCATCGGCGGCCTAGCCTCGCACTCGCCGCATGGTCATCGCGTGCCGGAACCGCGACGCCGGATGGGTGTTGATGGTGACCTGCGCGACCTCGCCGTCGGAGGTGGTGTAGGTGCGGCGCACTTCCAGCGCCGGGGTGCCCGGCTGGACCTTCAGGCCCGCCGCCAGCGGCGGCGAGATCAGCACCGCGGCGATCTCCTGATGCACCTCGACGATGTTCTGCCCGAACAGGTCCTCGATCAGCGGGAAGATCGGGCCCTCGTGGCGCTGCAGCAGTCGGCCCACCCCGGCGAAGGCCCGGTTGATGTAGTACTCGGTCCAGCACAGCGGAAAATCCGCGCCCTCGGCCTGCCGGTAGCCGCGCACCGCCAGCCAGGAGTCGCCGCTGGCCAGCCCGGTGCGGCCGGCCAACTCGTCGTCCACGGTGACCATGGCGCTGGATTCGATGGCGAAGCGGGCGCCGGTCGCAAACGCCAGCAGGTCGTTGATCGACATGACGTCTTGCACGTAGGAGTCCGAGGTGGGGCGGGGCACCACCAGGGTGCCCGCCCGCGGCCGCGATGCCACCAGGTTATCGTCCCGCAGCCGGCGCAGCGCCTCCCGCACGGTGTATCGGCTGACCGAAAACCGTTGACACAGCTCGTGTTCGGTGGGCAGCTGGGAGCCTACCGGGTAGACGCCGTCCACGATCTCCTTGCGCAGGGTGCGCGCCACCTGCAGGTAACGGTGGTCGTTGTCGGGCATCGGGCGCGCCTAGGTCCGTCGCAGCGCCAGCACGCTGCCCTCGGCGTCGGCCGACAGGTACAGGGTGCCGTCGGGTCCGGCCGCGAGCCCGGCGAACGGGCCCTGCGGCCCGGAGAACGGCGGCATGCCCCGCAACGGTTTGGGGGTCACCCCAGCCGGGGCGCCGACCGGCAGGTCGGCCGCGATGACGCGTCGGGTTTTGTGCTCCAGATCGAAGCCGATCAGGGTCTTGTCGCTGGCGTCGACGACGTAGAGCTGCCCGTCGTGCACCGCGATCCCGTGCGGGCGCGCCACACCGTCCAGCACGGGTTCGCTGCCCGACCCGGTCACCGCGACCACCCGCCCGGCCTCGGCGACCAGGCAGCCGCCGTCGGGGCCGATCGCCACCCCCACCGGATCGCTGAGCCCGGAGGCCAGCACCTCGACCTGCCCCGCCCGGATCGCCAGCAGCCGCCCGGTGCCGAATTCGGCCGCCACCGCCGCCCCGTCCGGGGCCAGCGCCACCCCGTAGAGCTGATCGAATCCGTCGGCCAGCACCTCGCTTTCCTGGCTGGCCGGTCGGTACCGCGCCACCTGGCCGCCGGAGGTGGTGACGACGAACTCGCCGGGCCCGGCCGGGGTCAGGCCGCGCAGAAAACCCGGGTAGCCCGGGCTGAACAGCATGCCCACCGTGTGCAGCGCCCGGTCGCGGCCCAGCGCGTAGCAGTAGGTGCCGTCGGCGATGTGCAGGGTGCCGTCGCGGCCCACCGCCAGATCCAGCGGCCAGTTCAACCCGCCCGGCAGCACGGTGCGGATCTGCCCGTCGGCCAGGATTTCGGTGATCTCGCCGGTGAAATTCGAGACCAGCAACCGGTCGCCGACGAACGTCAGGTTGTCCAGGCCCGGGTTCAGCTCGGCCAGCACGGTGCGCGCCCCGCTACGCGGATCGATCCGCAGCACCTGGCCGCTGTGCACCTGGGTCGACACCAGCTGGCCGTCGGCGTCGAATTTCACCGCGTCGGGCACGCCCAGGTCGGCGGCGACGCGCTGCGGCTCGCCGCCGTCCGGGTCGATGCGCCAGATCTCGTTGGCGCCCATCACCGGGAAGTACAACAGGCCGTCGGGCCCGACCTCCATGGCGTTGGGGGAGGGCACGTTGTCCAACAGCACCCGCGGCGCACCGCCGTTCAGGTCGAGTTCGAGCAGCCGCCCGCCCTCCCGGCATTCGCCGATGAACAACCGGCCCCGATGCACGGTGATGCCGTTGGCCGACGGCACGTCGTCGCGCAGCACCCGGGCGCGGCCCGCGGTGTCCAGCACGCTCACCCGCCCGTCCATCACCTCGGTGGCGTACAGGTTGCCGGCCGGGTCGAAGGCCACATCGTCGGGCGCGATGATGTCGCCGCCCTTGGCGCTGATGGTCGCCAGCGCACCGGTCGCTAGGTTCAGCGCGCTGATCTGGCTGCCGGTGACCTGCGCGACGTAGACGCGGCCGTCGGCGCCGGTGCGCAGACCGTTCGCGCCGAACAGCCGGCTCGGCGGGGTCAGCCGCTGCAGCTGCCAGCCCTCGGCGAGGCGGGGCGCCGCCGGGGCGGCGTAGCGGCTGTCCGGCTGCGGCATGCGTGTTCCGACCGTCATCGCTCGCACGTTAGCAAGCGGTATTGGTCCAGACAATAACGCCACCCGCCCAAAATTCACCCCTTGACGCCAGGATCAGCTGTAGAGAATCATATTCTCAATCCAATGCACACAACTACCTGGTCCGGACAAATACTTTGGGTGAGAACGATCTGCTGAGCCTCGACGGCCGCGTCGTCGTGGTGTCGGGCGCCGGTGGCGGCGGAATCGGCACCACGGTGACCCGCATGGTCGCCGAGGCCGGGGCCACCGTCGTCGCGGTGAGCCGATGTCGGGACAACCTCGACCGGCACCTCGGGCCCCTGGTCGACCGGGGCCTGCCGATCGTGCCGACGGTCGCCGACGCCGCCACCGACGACGGCATCGCCGCGGTGCTGGAGCAGGCCCGCGCCGCCGCCGGCGAGCTGTACGGGCTGGTGAACGTGGCCGGCGGGGCCGCGCCGGCGACCTGGAGGCCGTGCACCCGGGTGCGCCGCGCGGACTGGCGGGCGTTGTTCACCGACAACCTCGAGACCATGTTCTTCATGAGCCAGGCGGTGGCCGCCGAACTGGTCGCGCAGCGCCGGCCCGGCTCGATCGTGTCGATCTCGTCGATCAGCGGAATGAACACCGCGCCGTTTCACATCGGCTACGGCACCGCGAAGGCGGCGGTGGTGGCGGCGACCCGCACCATGGCCGTTGAACTCGCCGGCCACCGGATCCGGGTCAACGCGGTGGCACCCGGGGTGACCGAGACGGCGGCGTCGGCCACCTACGTCGACGCCGACCCCGACCGCGACCGGCGGGCGATCGCGATGGGGCGCCGCGGCCGCCCCGACGAACAGGCCGGCGCCATCCTGTTTCTGCTGTCGGACCTGTCGAGCTACATCACCGGCCAGACCCTGCTGGTCGACGGTGGGCTGGACCTCAAATGGACACATCTGGGCGCGGACAACACCTCGCTGTTCCTCAAGGACGAAGCCTTCCGCGCCGCCATCACCCGTTGGGAGGAACCGTGACCGATTCCGACGAGCTGTCCGCACCGACGACGATCGGGGTCGAGGCCTACACCTGCCCGGACTACGCCCGCGCCGAGCGGGACCGGCTGTGGCGCAAGGTGTGGCAGCAGGTCGGTCGGGTCGAAGAGCTGCCCGAGGTGGGCAGCTACCTCACCTACGACATCCTCGACGATTCGATCATCGTGGTGCGCACCGGCGCCGACGAATTCCGAGCACACCACAACGTCTGCATGCACCGCGGCCGGCGGCTGGTCGACACCCCGGCGGGGGCCAAGAACGCCTGTGATCGGACCCGCAAGTCGTTCGTGTGCGGGTTTCACGGCTGGACCTACGACCTGACCGGGGCGTGCACCCACATCCGGGAGCGCCCGGACTGGCAGGGCGCGCTCACCGCGGACAACACCCACCTCGCCTCGGTCAACGTCGACACCTGGGGCGGTTGGCTGTGGATCAACATGGACCCGGACTGCGAACCGTTGGCCGACTACCTGTTTCCGGCCGCCAAGATCCTCGACCCGTTCGGATTGCAGAACATGCGCTACAAGTGGCGCAAGTGGCTGAACTTCGACTGCAACTGGAAGGTCGCGATGGAGGCCTTCAACGAGACCTACCACGTCTATACCACCCACCCGGAGTTCAACAGGTTCGGCGAATTCAAGGGCTGGGCCAAGGCGCAGGGCAAACACTCCAACATCGGCTACGACGCACCCGACGACCTGGAGGAAACCAAGTCGAAGATCCGGTTGGGCACCGGGGATCCGCGGATCTCCACCGCGCAGATGCAGGTCTACACCATGGAGGAGACCAACGCGACGACCACGCAGACGCTGGTGAACGCGGCGCTGCGGCTGGTCGACGAGTTGCCCGAGGGCACCCCCGCCGACCAGGTGCTTGAGCACTGGTTGTCCTCGGCGCGCCGGGATGACGAGGCGCGCGGCGTGATCTGGCCGACCATCCCGGCCGACATCCTGGGCCAAAGCGGCACCGCCTGGCAGATCTTCCCGAACTTCCAGATCGGGCAGGGCCTGACCAGCGCGCTGTGCTACAGCGCCCGTCCGGACCCCGGCTACAACCCGGACAAGTGCATCTTCGAAGTGTCGGTCTTCGAGCTGTACCCGAAAGGCGAAGAGCCGCACACCCAATGGGAGTACACCCCGGTCGGCGACCCGCGCTGGCGGTCGGTGCTGCCCCAGGACTTCTCCAATATGGCCGCGGTGCAGCGGGGCATGAAATCGCTGGGTTGCCCGGGCACCAAACCCAACCCGTACCGGGAACGGGCCACGGTCAACCTGCACCACCAACTATCGAAGTACATGGGTACCGGCGACCCACAGCAACTGCCGACCTCAACCGAAGGGAACGAGCGATGAAAGTCAACCTGGGCACCGGTGCGCAGAACTCGCAGGACTGGGAACGCGTCCTGGCCGGCGATTTCTCGACACCGCCGGCCACCCCGGACTACAAATGCGTGCAAGCCGCGCTGGCGCTGGGGGATCTGGCCGAGCCGCTGGGCTTCGACGGCATCTGGTTCCCGGAACACTGCGGCACCCCGTACGGGATGACCCCCAACCCGATTCAGGCGCTCACCTACTTCGCCGGGCGCACCGAGCGGGTCGGCCTGGGCACCTTCGTCGTGGTGGCGCCGTGGTGGCATCCGGTCCGGCTGGCCCACCAGATCGCCTACCTGGACATCGTCTCGGGCGGCCGCTACACCACCATCGGGATCGGGCGCGGCGTGTCCAAGGGCGAATTCGAGGCCGTCGGGGTGCCCCGCGAGGAAAGCCGGCAACGGTTCAACGAAACCCTCGACATCTTGCAGTTGGCGTTCTCCGGGGAGCGGTTCTCCTACGACGGGGAGATCTTTAAGGTCCCGGAGATGTCGCTGCGGCCGGCGCCGCTCAGCGACGACCTGTTCTCCCGCATCTACAGCTCGTCGTCGACCGCGGAATCGTTGGAGATACTGGCGCGGCGCGGCATGGTGCCGCTGTTCGTCGGCAACAAGCCGATCTGGGATGCCGGGGCCGAGGTGCAAAAGGTCAACACCTTCCGCGCCGAAGAGGGTCTGCCGCCGTGCCAGCCCAAGAACGTGATGTTCATGTACTGCGTCGCCAACGAGGCCGACGCGGCCAAGACCGAAGAGTGGATCTGGACCGCCAACCGGGATGTCACGGTGCACTACGGTTTCGCCGACGCCTCGAACTTCAAGGGCGTCAAGGGGTACGAGGCCTATGCCGCCCGGGAGGCCAGCGCGACCGCGGTGCTGGCCTCGGCGGTCACCGGCGACGGGAAGCCGCCCGCGCAGAAGACCCCCGGCTACCACGCGTCGAACCTGCTGATCGGGACCCCCGAGGAAATCCTCAAGCGGATCACCGCCGCCCAGGAGGCGTGCTCGTTCTCGGAGATGACGATCGTCCCGCAGTTCGGCACCATGCCCTACGAGGACGCCATGGCCAGCACCAAACTGTTCGCCCAGGAGGTGCTGCCCGAGGTGCACAAGATGGAGGCGCCGCTGCACCCGGCCGCGCTGCCGGAGAAGTCGCTGGCATGACCGACAGCTGCCCGCCCACGCAGACGCCCGACGACATCGACATCGACGCGCTGCGGGAGAAATACCGGGCCGAACGCGAGAAGCGGCTGCGCGCCGAAGGTTCCAAACAGTACGTGGAACTGTCCGACGATTTCGCCGGCTACTACGAAACCGATCCGCATTCACCGCCGCTGGTCCGCGACGCGATCTCGGCCGACATCGACGTCGCGGTTCTCGGCGGCGGCTTCGGGGGGCTGCTGACCGCCGCCCACCTCAAAAAGGCCGGCGTCGACGATGTGCGGATCATCGAGTTGGGCGGCGATTTCGGCGGGGTGTGGTACTGGAACCGCTATCCGGGCATCCAGTGCGACAACGAATCCTACTGCTACATCCCGATGCTCGAAGAGCTCGACTACATGCCGAGCAAGAAGTTCGCCGACGGCGCCGAGATCTACGAGCACTGCCGCCGGATCGCCAAGCACTTCGGCCTCTACGATTCCGCGATCCTGTCCACCCAGGTGCGCAACCTGCGGTGGGACGGCGAGATCAACCGGTGGCGGATCGGCACCAACCGCGACGACGACCTGCGGGCCCGGTTCGTGGTGCTGGCGTCCGGGCCGTTCCACCGGCCCAAACTGCCGGGTATCCCTGGCATCCAGGACTTCAAGGGGCATTGCTTTCACTCGTCGCGGTGGGACTACGACTACACCGGCGGGGACGCCACCGGCGGACTGGACAAGCTGGCCGACAAGCGCGTCGCCATCATCGGTACCGGGGCCACGGCGATTCAGATCGTGCCGTTTCTGGGCCGCGCGGCCAAGCAGTTGTACGTGTTTCAGCGCACGCCGTCGACGGTCGACGTGCGCAACAATGCGCCGACCGACCCGGACTGGGCGAACTCGCTGCAGCCGGGCTGGCAAGCCGAGCGGCAGCGCAACTTTCATGCTTGGACGTTCGAGGGGATGGCGCTGGGCCAGCCGGACCTGGTGTGCGACTTCTGGACCGAACTCGGGCGCAACACCGCCGCCCGGGTGCTGGCCCTGGACGATCCCGCGTCGCTGACCCCCGAGCAGTTCATGGCGATTCGGGAGGAGGAAGACTACAAGGTCATGGAGCGGCTGCGCCGCCGCGTCGACAGCATCGTCGACGACGCCGAAACGGCGGAGGCGCTCAAGCCCTACTACCGGTTCCTGTGTAAGAGACCGCTTTCCAATGACGAGTACCTGCCCACCTTCAACCGCCCCAACGTGACGCTGGTGGACGTGTCGGCCACCAAGGGGGTGGAACGGGTCACCGAGAAGGGGCTGGTGGCAGGCGGCGTCGAGTACGAGGTCGACTGCATCATCTACGCCAGCGGCTTCGAGATCACCACCGAGATCTCGCGCCGCTATTCCATCGACGCGATCGAGGGCCGCGACGGGTTGTCGCTGTACGACTACTGGCGAGACGGGTACAAAACCTTCCACGGCATGACCAGCCACGGCTTCCCCAATCAGTTCTACACCGGCTTCACCCAGGTGGGTATCTCGGCGAACATCTCGGCGAACTACGAACTGCAGGGCGAGCACATCGCGCACATCATCGCCGAGGCGCTCAAGCGCGGCGCCACCACCGTCGAGCCCAGCCAGCAGGCCCAGGACCAGTGGTGCCAGACGATCCGGGAGACCGCGATCGACAATTCGGCGTTCGATCAAGCCTGCACGCCGGGCTATTACAACAACGAAGGCGGCGGCGGGGGCGAGGGCATCCGGTCGCATCTGGGCGAACCGTACGGGCCCGGCTTCTACGCGTTCGGCGACCTGCTGCAGCAATGGCGCGACAAAGGCGATCTCGATGGCCTCATCCTGGGAACCTGAGCTGCGCTTCGATGACCGCGTCGCCGTCATCACCGGCGCCGGCCGCGGGCTGGGCCGCGCCTACGCGCTGCTGCTGGCGTCGCGGGGCGCCAAGGTCGTCGTCAACGACCCCGGCGGCAGCCTGGGCGGCGACGGCACCGACACCGGCCCCGCCGAGCAGGTGGTCGCCGAGATCACCGCGGCCGGCGGCGAGGCCGTCGCCTGCACCGAGTCGGTGGCCACCGCGGCCGGCGGTGCGGCGATCGCCGCGGCGGCGCTGGACCGCTACGGCCGCCTCGACATCCTCATCCACAACGCCGGCACCGTGCGGCGCGGCTCGCTGCTCGAGATGAGCTACGCGGATTTCGACGCCGTCGTCGACGTCCACCTGCGCGGGGCGTTTCACGTTGTCCGCCCGGCGTTTCCGGCCATGTGCGCGGCGGGCTACGGCCGCATCGTGTTGACCTCGTCGATCGGCGGCCTGTACGGCAACCACGGGGTGGCCAACTACGCGGTCGCCAAGGCCGGCCTGATCGGGCTGTCCAACGTGGCCGCGTTGGAAGGCGCCGCGTCCGGGGTGCGCTGCAACATCATCGTGCCGGCCGCCGACACCCGGATGGCCGAGGGCATCGACACCTCGGCCTACCCGCCGTGGGGCCCGGAGCTGGTGGCGCCGGCGGTGGGCTGGCTGGCCCACGAATCCTGTTCGGTCAGCGGCGAAATGCTGATCGCGATCGCCGGGCGGGTGGCGCGGGCCGTCCTCGCCGAAACCCCGGGCGTGTATCGGCCGTCGTGGTCGATCGAGCAGGTCGGTGCGGACCTGGCCGCGATCCGGGACGTCAGCGCTCCGGTGATCTTTCCGGTGGTGCCCGACGGGCACGTCGACCACATCCGGTACAGCTTCGCGATGGCCGAAGGAGCACAGCATGGCTAGGCCCACCGACCGGACCGGGCCGCTGGCCGGGCTGCGGGTGATCGACCTGACCGCGATGGTGATGGGACCGTACTGCACCCAGATCATGGCCGATATGGGCGCCGACGTGATCAAGGTCGAATCCCCCGACGGCGACACCACCCGCTACATCTCGGTCGGGCCGGCGCCGGCGATGAGCGGGGTGTTCGTCAACGTCAACCGCGGCAAGCGCAGCGTGGTGCTGGACCTGCACACCGACGCCGGGAAAACCGCGCTGCGGGCGTTGATCGGCACCGCCGACGTGTTCATCCATTCGATGCGGGCCAAGGCGATCACCAAGCTCGGCTTCGGCTACGAGCAGGTCGCGGCGCTCAACCCGGGGATCGTGTACACCAACTGCTACGGCTACGGCCGGCGTGGGCCGGGCCGCGACCTGCCCGCCTATGACGACACCATCCAGGCCGAATGCGGGCTGCCGGCCGTCCAGCAGCAGCTGACCGGGGAGGCCAGCTATGTCGGCACCATCATGGCGGACAAGGTCGCCGGGCTCACCGCGCTGTACGCCACCATGATGGCGCTGTTCCACCGGGAGCGGACCGGGGAGGGCCAGGAGGTGGAGGCCGCCATGTTCGAGACGATGGCGTCGTTCATGCTGGTCGAACACGCCAACGGCGCCATCTTCGACCCGCCGCTGGGCCCGGCGGGCTATCCGCGGGCGCTGGCCCCCAACCGCCGCCCGTATGCCACCAGCGACGGCCAGATCGCCGCGCTGATCTACAACGACAAACACTGGAACGCGTTTATCGGCGCGGTGCAGCCGCCGTGGGCCAGCGCCCGGTACGCCACCGTGCAGCGCCGGGCCCGCGAGATCGACACCGTCTACGCGCTGCTGGCCGAGACGCTGCGGGAACGCAGCACCGCGGACTGGCTGGCGCTGTTCCGTGAGCTGGAGATCCCCGCGGCGCCGCTGCACACCCCCGGGGCGCTGTTCGACCATCCGCACCTGAACGCGGTCGGTTTTTTCGAGACGGTGGACTCCCCGCACGGGGCGGTGCGGTTTCCCGGTGTGCCGACCTGGTTTTCGCGCACCCCGGGCCGCGTGGCGGGCCCCGCCCCGGAGCTGGGGGCCGACACGGCCGCGGTGCTGGAGGAACTCGGGCTGGCCGCCGAGCCGGCGCGCGGCGCGGGATAGCTTTGTCCACAGCTCGGGTGGGTGGCCGATTGACGGGCCCGGGCCGCGGTGCCAGCATGGAACGAACGTTGGCTCACGGGTATCTGGACCGAGGAGGTGAGGGCGAGATTGTGTCGCAGCGATAGTCCACATCCGTGTTTGACCGCAGTTTCGGCCCGACCCGGTCCGGGTACCCCTGTTCTCGGCTGAGCCCGAGCCGTCGCCGTCGCGCGACTTTTCCGACCGGACGGGCCTCCGGACAGGAGAAGGCCATGGATTTTGTTCTGCACCGCCCCGTTTCGGCCCGGTGCTCCGCGGTGTTGCGGCAGGCAGGTCGCCGCGCGGCCGGCCGGCTGCGGGCCTGGCGGCATCTGACGCCGCAGCAGCGGGCCGACCTGTACGTGTCGCGGATGCCGCCCGCGGTGATCACCGCCTCGCTGGGCGGGCACCCGCTGCGCGCGCCGGGGCGGGATTAGGTTGCGGGGGTGGAGGATAAAGATCGCGCCGACTATGCGGATTCATACGCGATACGCCTGGGCGTATGAAACCGCACACTCGCGAACGCTCCGGTACCCGGAGCCCTAGCCCGAACCCGCCCGCTTGTTCGCCAACCGCAGCCAGGTGTCCACCACCGTGTCCGGGTTCAGGGACACCGACTCGATGCCCTGGTCCATCAGCCATTCGGCCAAATCCGGGTGATCGCTGGGCCCCTGGCCACAGATGCCGACGTACTTGCCTTTCCCGCGGGCGGCGCCGATCGCCAGCGCCAGCAGCTTTTTCACCGCCGGGTCGCGTTCGTCGAACAGGTCGGCGACGATGCCGGAGTCGCGGTCCAGGCCCAAGGTGAGCTGGGTGAGGTCGTTGGAGCCGATGGAAAACCCGTCGAAGATGTCGAGGAATTCGTCGGCGAGCAGCGCGTTGGACGGCACCTCACACATCATGATGATCTTGAGGTCGTGCTCGCCGCGCCGCAGGCCGTTGTGCGCCAGCGCCTCGATCACCCGGGCCCCTTCGGCGACGGTGCGCACGAACGGGATCATCACCCAAATGTTGGTGAACCCCATGGTTTCGCGCGCCTTTTTCACCGCCGCGCACTCCAGCGCGAAGGCCTCGGCGAAACCGGGGTCGACGTAGCGGCTGGCGCCGCGATAGCCGATCATCGGGTTTTCCTCGTGCGGCTCGTACCGGCGGCCGCCGATCAGGTTGGCGTACTCGTTGGACTTGAAGTCGGACAGCCGCACGATCACCGGCTTGGGGTACACCGAGGCGGCGATCGTGGTGATCCCCTCGGTCAGGCGGTCCACGTAGAAGCTCACCGGGTCGGCGTAGCCGGCCATCCGCTCGTCGATCTTGGCCGTGGTCTCGGCATCCTGGCGGGCGTAGTCGAGCAACGCCTTGGGGTGCACGCCGATGTGGCTGGCGATGATCATCTCCAGCCGGGCAAGTCCGACGCCGGCGTTGGGCAGCATGCCGAAGTCGAACGCGCGGTCCGGATTGGCTACGTTCATCATGATTTTTAGCGGCGCCTCGGGCATCGCGCTCAGGTCGGCGGTGACCCGCTCGAACGCGAGGCTGCCCGCGTAGACCACGCCGGTATCGCCCTCCGCGCAGGACACGGTCACCTCGGCCCCGTCGGGAATGCGGGTCAACGCGTCCCCGGTGCCGACCACCGCGTGCACCCCCAACTCGCGGGCGATGATCGCGGCGTGGCAGGTGCGTCCGCCCCGGTTGGTGACGATGGCCGCCGCGCTTTTCATGATCGGTTCCCAGTCCGGGTCGGTCATGTCCGCCACCAGCACGTCGCCGTCGGCGAAGCTGTTCATCTGGTCCAGTGACCGGATGATCCGCGCCGTGCCGGCGCCGATCTTTTGCCCGATGGCGCGGCCTTCGGTCAGCACCGCGCCCTTCTCGTTGAGGTGGAAACGCTCGAGTTGGGTGGCGTGGGTGCGCGACTTCACCGTCTCCGGGCGGGCCTGCACGATGTACAGCTTGCCGGTGGGACCGTCCTTGGCCCATTCGATGTCCATGGGGCGGCCGTAGTGGCGCTCGATCACCAGCGCCTGCCGGGCCAACTCCTGCACCTCCTCGTCGGTGACGCAGAAACGACGACGCAACTCCGGTGGGGTCTCTTCGACCCGGATCCGTTCGCCCGGCCGGTCCGAATAGACCATGCGCTGCTGCTTGGCCCCCAGGCCGCGCCGCAGCACCGCGGGCTTGCCGGCCTGCAGCGTCGGCTTGAACACGTAGAACTCGTCGGGGTTCACCGCGCCTTGCACCACCATCTCGCCCAGGCCGTAGCTGCCGGTCACGAAAACCACGTCGGGGAACCCGGATTCGGTGTCCAGGGTGAACATCACGCCGGCGGCGCCGGTATCCGCGCGCACCATCAGCTGCACGCCCGCGGACAAGAACACCTCCGCGTGCTGGAATCCGTGATGCACCCGGTAGGCGATGGCGCGATCGTTGTACAGGGAGGCGAACACCTCCTTGACCTGGTGCAGCACGGCGTCGACGCCGACCACGTTGAGGAAGGTTTCCTGCTGCCCGGCGAACGAGGCGTCGGGCAGGTCTTCGGCGGTGGCCGAGGAACGCACCGCGACCGCGATGTCGGTGGCGCCGGCGTCCTCGCACAGTTTGGCGTAGGCGGCGCGGATGGCCTGCTCCAGCTCGGTCGGCAGCGGGGTGCCCACGATCCAGCTGCGGATATCCGCGCCGGCGCCGGCCAGCGCGTCGACGTCTTTCACGTCGAGACCCCGCAGCCGATCGACAATCCGGGCGGCCAGGCCGCTGCTGTCCAGATAGTGCTGGAAGGCGCTGGCCGTGGTGGCGAAACCGCCCGGCACCGAGACACCGAGCCCGGCGAGGTTGCCGATCATCTCACCCAGCGAGGCGTTCTTCCCGCCGACGCTGCCTAGATCGGTCATGCGCAACTGGTCCAGCCAAAGCACCTGGTCGTTCACGGGAATCTCCTTAGCGGGACGGGACGGGCCAGCGCGTATCCTCGGGAAACCTATGCAACGTACCGTGTTCTTCATTTCCGACTCCACGGGTATCACGGCGGAGACGATCGGCAACAGCATCCTGGCGCAGTTCGAGGGCGTGCAGTTTGAAAAGCACCGGCTGCCGTTCATCGACGACGTGCGCAAGGCCGAGTCCGCGGCGGCGCGGATCAAGACGCGCTACGAGCAGACCGGCACCCGGCCGATCGTGGTGAACACTATGGCGGATCGTTCGCTGGGGGAGATCGTCGCCGCCAGCGGGGGATTGATGCTGGATGTGTTCGCGCCGTTCCTGGGCTCGCTGGAGGACGAGTTGGGCACCAAGCATTCCGGCGCGGTGAACCGCTCGCACGGCCTGGTCGACTTCGAAAAATACGAGGCGCGGATGAACGCCACCAACTACGCCCTCGCCCACGACGACGGCATCGACGTGGACTATTCGCAGGCCGACCTGATCCTGGTGGGGGTGTCGCGCTCCGGCAAGACGCCGACCTGCCTGTACATGGCGTTGCATTACGGGGTGAGCGCGGCCAACTACCCGTTGATCGACGACGACCTGCACAAGCTGGAGCTGCCCGCGCACCTGCGTCCGTACCGGGACCGGCTGTGCGGCCTCACCATCGATGCGCAGCGGCTGGCGCAGATCCGCGAGCAGCGCCGCCCGGGCAGCCGCTACGCGGATCTGCAGCAGTGCCGCTGGGAGCTGCAGCAGGCCGACCGGCTGCTGCAGCAGGAGCGGATCCCGTGCCTGAACACCACCCATGTGTCGATCGAAGAGATCGCCAGCAAGATCTTCGACCGCTTCGGCATCGAACGGACGATGTTTTAGGCCTGCACGATGATCGGGTCGCCGATGTTCACCAGGTTGAAATACCAGGCCGCGTTGGAGGGGCTCAGGTTGATACAGCCGTGGCTGACGTTGGCGTAGCCCTGGGAATCCACCGACCAGGGCGCCGAATGCACATACACCCCGCTCCAGGTGACCCGCACGGCGTACTCCCCGTCGAGCAGGTAGCCCTCGGGGTCGTTGAGCGGAATCCCGATCGTGCGGGAATCGAACTTGATGGTCCGCTCCTTGGACAGCGCGGTGAACGACCCGATCGGCGTCGGGCGCTTGGGTTTCCCCATCGAGGCGGGCATCACCCGCAGCACCTCTTCGTTTTGGCTGACGGTGAAGGTGTGCGCGGAAATGCTGGCGACCGCGACCACCGCATCCCCGGTTTCGAAGCGGCTCGACAACCCGCTCGCCCGCACCGTCACCGTGCTGTGGGCCGGCCAAAACCGGTCCGGCACCCACTGCACGACCTCGTCGCTCACCCAGCTGAACCGCCCGGTCATGTTGCCGGGGGCGGCGATGTCGATGCTGCGTTCGGCGGCGGCGCGGTCGGCGACCGGTTTGGTGAATTGCACGATCACCGGGTGCCCCACCCCGACCACCTGGCCGGGGCCGGGCTGGATGGTGGCCGCGGTGTACCCGGCCCGCGGCGGCGCCTCGGCCGCCCGACTGACGGTGTCCGGGACCGCCAGCGTCAGCGCACACGTCGCCGCCACCACCGACAGACAGCGAACCACGCTCCGCATGGCGCCCACCCTCCCCAATGGTTGAATCATCAACAACACATTCTAATCGGACGGGCCCCGACACGACGCGACGCCGACGCCCGCACACCGGGTGTGGCAAACTTTCCGAATGGTCGCCTAGGGTGTGGCCGCGGCGGTGAAACTGCCCCAGGCCGCGCGGGCTCCCGACTCGCCGATGCGGTAGACCTGCACTAACACCGCCACCGATGCCGCGATCACCAGCACCGCGATCAGCCCCTGCACCGCCGGCGACAGCCGGTGCCCCCGCTGTTGGCGAACATGCGTCACCGCCAGCAGTACGGCCACCACCAGCAGCGCCACCGTGCAGTAGATGGTGGTGTCGCCCAGGTTCATGTGGGTGGTCAGGGTGGGGGAGGAGTCGACGTGCTCGGCGAACCAGGCCCCGGCCCGCACGGTGGGCGGCGTCAACGCGACGGTCACCGCCGCCAGCGCCACCAGCAGCCAGACCAGCCGGCGGCGCGCCGCCGGCCACAGCGCCGCGACGATCGCCAGCAGCGCGGTCAGCGGGGCCAACACGATGATGAAGTGGTTCAGCAGGATGTGCACCGGCAGGCCATGGAAGGTCGTCATCGATCACCTTTCTCTCCGGCGAGCAGACGCAGAATCGCACGCGCGAAGCGAAATTTGTGCGATTCTGCGTCTGCTCGGCGGGGTTAGGCCCGGACCCGCGCCGCGGCGGATTCCGGCATCGGGTCATACCGCACGAAGGACCGGGTGAAGGATCCGGCGCCGTGGGACAGCGAGCGCAGGTCGATCGCGTAGCGGCTGAGTTCGACCTGCGGAACCTCGGCCTTCACCAGGGTGCGCTCGTCGCCGACCTTCTCGGTGCCCAGCACCCGGGCCCGGCGACTGGACAAATCCCCCATCACCGCGCCGACCAGGTCGTCGGGCACCAGCACCGAGACCTCGTCGATCGGTTCCAGCAGCGTCACTTTCGTGGCCGCCGCGGCCTCCCGCAACGCCAGCGCCCCGGCCATCTGGAAGGCGAAATCCGACGAGTCGACACTGTGCGCCTTGCCGTCGAGCAGGGTGACCCGGATGTCGACGACCGGGTATCCGGCGTCGACGCCCTTCTCCATCTGCGCCCGCACCCCCTTTTCCACGCTGGGGATGAACTGCCGCGGCACCGCGCCGCCGACCACCTTGTCCAGGAACTCGAACCCGGTGCCCTCCGGCAGCGGTTCGACCTCGACGTCGCAGACCGCGTACTGACCGTGCCCGCCGGACTGCTTGACGTGCCGGCCGTGGCCTTTGGCGTTGCCGCCGAACGTCTCTCGCAGCGGGATCCGCAGCTCCACGGTGTCCACCGTGACGCCGTAGCGGTTGGCCAGCCCGTCGAGCACCACGCTGGAGTGGGCCTCACCCATGCACCACAGCACGGTCTGGTGGGTTTCCGGGTTCTGCTCGATGCGCAGCGTCGGGTCTTCGGCCGCCAGCCGCGCCAACCCGACCGACAGCTTGTCCTCGTCGGTTTTCGCGCGCGGCTGGACCGCGATCGGCAGCAGCGGCTCGGGCATCGTCCAGGGTCGCAGGACCAGCGGTTCGGCCTTGTCCGACAGGGTGTCCCCGGTTTCGGCGCGGCTGAGTCGCCCGATCGCGCACATGTCGCCGGCCACCACGGTGCCCGCCGGGCGCTGCTGCTTACCCAGCGGGAACGACAGGGTGCCGATCCGCTCGTCCTCGTCGTGGTCGGCGTGGCTGTTCTCCTCGCCGAAAAACGATGTGAAATGGCCCGACACGTGCACCGTCGCGTCGGGCCTGATGGTCCCGGAGAACACCCGGACCAAACTGACCCTCCCGACATAGGGATCCGAGGTCGTCTTCACCACTTCGGCCAACAGCGGCCCGTCCGGGTCGCAGCCCAGGCTGTCGTGGGCCGCGCCCTGCGGGGTGAACACCTCCGGCAGCGGATGCTCCAGCGGCGACGGGAATCCGCTGGTGGCGACCTCGAGCAGCTCGCACGTGCCGACCCCGGTGTTGGCGCACACCGGGATCACCGGGAAAAACGAGCCGCGCGCGACCGCCTTCTCCAGGTCAGCGATCAGCACCGCCTGATCGATCTGTTCACCGCCCAGGTAGCGCTCCATCAGCGACTCGTCCTCGGACTCTTCGATGACGCCCTCGATGAGGCTGCCGCGGTGTTCGTCGATCTGCTCGCGGTACGACGGGTCCGGGGCGTGTTCGGTGCGCTGCCCGCCGGCGTAGTCGTAGTGCGTCTGGGTCAGCAGCCCGATCAACCCGTCGCCGACCGGCAGATACAGCGGCAGCACCTTGCCGCCGAACGCCGCCTGCGCGGTGGCCAGGGTGTTGGGGTAGTCGGCGCGGGCGTGGTCCAGCTTGGTGATCACCACCGCGCGCGGCATCCCCACCTGATCGCATTCCTGCCACAGCGACTTGGTCGGCTCGTCGACCCCCTCGTTGGCGGCGATCACGAACAGCGCGCAGTCCGCGGCGCGCAACCCGGCGCGCAGCTCGCCGACGAAGTCGGCGTAGCCGGGGGTGTCGATCAGGTTGACCTTGATCCCGTCGTGCAGCAACGACGCCAGCGCCAACCCGACCGAGCGCTGCTGCCGGATCTCGGCGTCGTCGAAGTCGCAGACCGTGGTGCCGTCCACCACCGAGCCCAGCCGGGGCAACACCCCGGAGGCCACCAGCAGCGCATCGACCAAGGTGGTTTTACCGGCACCCGACGGGCCCACCACCACCACGTTGCGGATGCCGGCCGGACTGTCGGCGGTGGGCGCGGCTCCGGGGGAAGTAGCCGTCTTATCTGCCATGACCTGTCTCCTCGTTCCCCGGCGGCGTCCTGGTAGTCACGATTCCCTCAACCGCCGCGCAACACAAGGCCATACCGACAAAAACCGCATCCGCTGGGCGTGCCAAGCTGCGGGAATGATGTGTTGAGGCGCCCCAGGGCCGGTGCCACAATCGGAGGTATGAATTCGGGCGCCAATCGGCCCGCCGTCGCTGACGGGTACTGAGGGTGATCCCCGGGTGGACGGGAGACACCATGATCATCGTTTACGCCGTGGTCGCGGCCGTGGGTATCGCGGCGCTGTCGCTGGCGACCACCTTCCGCGTGATCAAGGAGTATGAACGCGGCGTCGTCTATCGCTTCGGGCGGGTGCAAGCCCGGGTGCGGACGCCGGGGCTGGCCTGGCTGATTCCGGTCGCCGACCGCCTGGAAAAGGTGAACATGCAGATCATCACGATGCCGGTGCCCGCGCAGGACGGCATCACCCGCGACAACGTGACGGTGCGGGTCGACGCGGTGATCTATTTCCGGGTCGCCGACCCGGTGCGGGCGGCCGTCGATGTGCAGGACTACATCTCGGCCATCGGGCAGGTCGCCCAGACGTCGCTGCGGTCGATCATCGGCAAGAGCGATCTGGACGACCTGCTGTCCAACCGGGAGGGGCTCAACCAAGGCTTGGAGGTGATGATCGACAGCCCGGCGCTGGGCTGGGGCATCCACATCGACCGGGTGGAGATCAAGGACGTGGTGCTGCCCGAATCGATGAAGAGGTCGATGTCGCGGCAAGCCGAGGCCGAACGGGAACGCCGGGCCCGGGTGATCACCGCCGACGGTGAACTGCAGGCCTCCCGCAAACTCGCGCAGGCCGCCGAGGCGATGGCCGACCATTCGGCCGCCCTGGAACTGCGACTGCTGGAGACGGTGGTCGAGGTCGCCGCGGAGAAGAACTCCACGCTGGTGCTGCCCTTCCCGGTGGAGCTGCTGCGGTTCCTGGAGCGGGCGGCGCCGGCGGGTTCGGGCGACGCGGTTCCCGCCGCCGAGCTGGCCGCGCACTGACCGAGCTACGCCGAGGCCAACCGCACCAGTTCTTTTGCCGCCCCGCGCAGCTCGGCGACCGAGCCGATCGGCTCGGGGTAGCCGACCCGGGTGTAGGCCACCCCGCGGTCGGTGACGACCCGAAGGTCCAGGCCGTAGCGGTCGGCGCCGGTGCACGTCGCCGAGCTGGTGTCCGGGTAGCCGCCCAGCGCCTGGGCCATCGCCCGCAGCGACTCGGCGTGGTCGGCGTTGAGGTGGGCGATCGCGCCCGCCGCGTGCGGCGCCACCGGATCCGGGTCGGCGGCGGTGTAGTCCTCGCCGGTCGCCGAATCCATCCGGCCGTAGCCGCCGACCCAGCGCACCCGGTGCACCCGCAGCACCCACAGCGAGAAGTCGCTGTAGTCGATGTAGTACTTGCCGGCCGGCACGTCGGCCAGGTAGGCGTCGCGGGCCGCGGCCAGCTCGTCGCCGTTGGGGTGGTGCACCACCCCGGCGAGGGTGACCCGCCCGCCCGCCAGCGGATCGGCCTGGGTGGACGGTTCGACGATGGCGAGGCTGGCCCGCGGATCTCGGGTCAGGTTGCGGCCGTGCTCGGCCATCCGGGACACACACAGCACCGGGGCGCCGTCCAGCAGCCCGAAGGTGACCAGCGACGCCCACGGGTCGCCGTGCGCGGTGAGGGTCGCCAGCGTGGCGGCGTTGGTGGAGGCCGCGATGGTGCGGGCTTCTTCGGCCGCCGACGGCCGGGTGTCGTTGACGACCGGGGCCAACGGGGGCGGCACCGACGGCGCGTCGCCGGGGTCGCCGTGATCACGGGAAGCCATGTCGGCACGATACCGGGTGCGTCGGGTCGGTTAGCCCGGCCAGCCCACCCACCGCCGCACCTCGACGGCGATGACCGGGCCGGTCAGGGCCACGGTGCGGTATTGCGGGTATTTCGCCTGCAGCAGCCGGTATCCGGTGTGCAGCTGCGCGCCGTCGTGGTGCACCACCGCGCGGCCGTCGGCGCGCACCCACCACAGCCGGGTCCAGTCGTCGGTGTAGTGATCCACCAGCAGGCTGACCCGCGGGTTGTGCTCGATATTGGCCAGCCGGCGCAGCCGGGCCGTGGTCTTGGGTTTGGCGTCGACGGCGGTGTAGACCAGGTCGTCGCGCACCGCGAACACCACCGGCACCAGGTGCGGCGCGCCGTCGGAGGTCACGGTGGCCAGCCGCGCGACCGGTGCCTGCGCGAACCGGCGGCGGAGGTCGGCGATGTCGCCCACCCGGCCAGCCTATGGGACACCACCGTTTTCGCCGCGCCAGCCGTCCCCGTCCGCGCCGGGCGCTACCGTAAAGTGCAGTCAATCGCGCGTGACGGCCACGTACGCTGCGAGGCAACGGCGAACCGATGCTGGAGGTGACGGGATGGGCGGATCTCCCCGCGGACCGTGGCGGTCTTTGCTCATGGCGGCTGCGGTCGGGCTGGGTCTGGCCACGGCGCCGGCGTACGCCGCGCCCGCCCCGGCGCCGGACCCGTCGTCGATGGTCGCCAAGGTGGGACCGACCGTCGTCGACATCAACACCCAGATGGGGTACCAAAGCGCGGTCGGGGCCGGCACCGGCATCCTGCTCGACCCCAGCGGCGTGGTGCTGACCAACAACCACGTCATCTCCGGGGCCACCAACATCACCGCGGTCGCCATCGGTAACGGCCAAACCTACGACGTCGACGTGCTCGGCTATGACCGCAGCCACGACGTCGCCGTGGTGCAGCTGCGCGGGGCGGTCGGGCTGCCCGCCGCCGATCTCGGTGACTCGTCGTCGGTGGCGGTCGGCGACCCGGTCGTCGCGATGGGCAACGCGGGCGGCCAGGGCGGCACCCCGAGCGCGGTCGCCGGCCACGTCAGCGCGCTGAATCAGACCGTGTCGGCGGCCGACGAGCTGACCGGCAGCTCGGAGACGCTCAACGGCATGATCCAGGCCGACGCCCCGATCCGGGCCGGCGATTCGGGCGGGCCGATGGTCAACGCCGCCGGCCAGGTGATCGGCATGAACACCGCCGCCTCCGACAACTACAAGATCCCGCAGCAGGGCGGTCAGGGCTTCGCGATCCCGATCAACCAGGCGCTCGCGATCGCCGGGCAGATCCGGTCCGGCGCCGCGTCGAACACGGTGCACATCGGTGACACCGCGTTCCTGGGGGTCGGCGTGGTCGACCACAACGGCGCCGGCGCGCGGGTGGAGCGGGTGCTGGCCAACACCCCGGCCGCGGACGCGGGAATCCGGATGGAGGACGTGATCACCGCGGTCGACAACGCGCCGGTCACCTCGGCGACCGCGTTGACGAACCTGCTGGACCAGCACCACCCCGGCGACACCATCGCACTGACCTGGCGGGGTCCGATGGCCGGTGTGCACACCGAGAAGGTCACGTTGGCGCCCGGCCCGGTCGGCTGATTCCCCGCCTCGACGGGTAACCGCCGCGGTTTTGCGGTAGGTGTGGAGGGGTGGGTGTAGCGAACGACGAACACGATCCGGCCGACCCCACCGCGGGCAGCCGCATCGAAGACGGGGTGGTCGAGCATCCCAGCGCCGACGACTTCGGCGACGCCACCACCCTGCCGGCCGACCGGACCTGGTTCAAACGCGCGGTGTTCTACGAGGTGCTGGTCCGCGCGTTCTACGACTCCAACGCCGACGGCATCGGCGACCTGCGCGGGCTCACCGAACGGCTGGACTACCTGCGCTGGCTGGGCGTCGACTGCCTGTGGCTGCCGCCGTTTTACGACTCGCCGCTGCGCGACGGCGGCTACGACATCCGCGACTACTACCGGGTGCTGCCGGAGTTCGGGACCGTCGAGGACTTCGTCACGCTGCTCGACGCCGCCCACCGCCGCGGCATCCGCGTCATCACCGACCTGGTGATGAACCACACCTCCGACTCGCACCCATGGTTTCAGGAATCCCGCCGCGACCCCGACGGCCCCTACGGCGACTACTACGTGTGGAGCGACACCAGCGAACGCTACGCCGACGCCCGGATCATCTTCGTCGACACCGAGGAATCCAACTGGACCTTCGACCCGGTGCGCCGCCAGTTCTATTGGCACCGGTTCTTCTCGCATCAACCCGACCTGAACTACGACAACCCGGCCGTGCAGGACGCGATGATCGACGTGCTGCGGTTCTGGCTGGACCTGGGCATCGACGGGTTCCGGCTCGACGCGGTGCCGTACCTGTTCGAGCGGGAGGGCACCAACTGCGAGAACCTGCCCGAGACGCACGCCTTCCTCAAACGCTGCCGCAAGGTGGTCGACGACGAATACCCGGGCCGGGTGCTGCTGGCCGAAGCCAACCAGTGGCCGTCCGACGTCGTCGAGTACTTCGGCGACCCGGACACCGGCGGCGACGAGTGCCACATGGCGTTCCACTTCCCGCTGATGCCCCGCATCTTCATGGCGGTGCGCCGCGAGTCGCGCTTCCCCATCTCCGAGATCCTGGCGCAGACACCGCCGATCCCGGAGATGGCGCAGTGGGGCATCTTCCTGCGCAACCACGACGAGTTGACGCTGGAGATGGTCACCGACGAGGAACGCGACTACATGTACGCCGAATACGCCAAAGACCCGCAGATGAAGGCGAACGTCGGCATCCGGCGCCGGCTGGCGCCGCTGCTGGACAAGGACCGCAACCAGATCGAGTTGTTCACCGCCCTGCTGCTGTCGCTGCCCGGGTCCCCGATCCTGTACTACGGCGACGAGATCGGCATGGGCGACATCATCTGGTTGGGGGACCGCGACGCGGTGCGCACCCCGATGCAGTGGACCCCGGACCGCAACGCCGGGTTCTCCACCGCCAACCCGGGCCGGCTGTACCTGCCGCCCATCCAGGACCCGGTGTACGGCCATCAGTCGGTCAACGTCGAAGCCCAGCGCGACACGTCGACGTCGCTGCTGAACTGGACCCGCACCATGCTGGCGGTGCGCCGCCGCCACGACGCCTTCGCCCTCGGCACGTTCCGGGAACTGGGCGGCTCCAACCCGTCGGTGCTGGCGTACGTGCGGGAGATCGACGATGACGCGGGCGGCGTTGACAGCGTGGTGCTGTGCGTCAACAACCTGTCCCGCTTCCCCCAACCGATCGAGCTGAACCTGCAGCACTGGAGCGGCTACACCCCGATCGAACTGACCGGGCACGTGGAGTTTCCGGCCATCGGGCAGCTGCCCTACCTGCTGACCCTGCCCGGACACGGCTTCTACTGGTTTCAGCTGTGCAAGTCTGAGGAGTCGCGATGACTTCCGCCGACCGTCCCGCCGGGATACCCGCCAACCTGCCCTGGGCGGATTGGCTGGTCCAACAACGCTGGTACGCCGGCCGCAACCGGGAACTGTCCGCCGCCACCCCCGGCCTGATCGTGGCGTTGCGCGACGGCCTGGATTTGGTGCTGGTGGACGTCACCTACACCGACGGGGCCGCCGACCGCTATCAGGTGGTGGTGAGCTGGGACGCCGATCTGGTCTCGGAGTACAGCGCGGTCGCCACGATCGGCACCGATCACGGCCACGTCGGCTACGACGCGCTGTATGACCCCCGCGCCTGCCGGTTTTTGCTGTCGCTGATCGACTCGGCGGCGGTGCGCGGCGACGTCAGCTTCGCCCGGGAACCCGACGCCGTGCTGCCGCTGGACGCGGCGTCCTGGGTGGCCGACGCCGAGCAGTCCAACACCAGCGTCATCTTCGAGCAAGACGCCATCCTGAAGGTGTTCCGTCGCGTGCAGCCTGGCATCAGTCCCGACGTCGAGTTGAACCGGGTGTTGGCGCGCACCGACAACCCGCATGCGGCCCGGCTGCTGGGCGCCTACCAGGCGGTGCTGCCCGGCGGGGTGCCCTGCCCGCTGGGCATGGTCAGCGCGTACGCCGCCAACTCCGCGGAAGGCTGGGCGATGGCCACCGCCAGCGTGCGCGACCTGTTCGCCGAGGCCGACCTGTACGCCCACGAGGTCGGCGGGGATTTCGCCGGCGAGTCCCAGCGACTCGGGGAGGCGGTCGCCTCGGTGCACGCGACGTTGTCCGAGGCCCTGGGCACCGCGCGGGCCACCTTCGGCGTGGACACCGTGCTGGCGCGGCTGAAGGCCACCGCCGCGACCGTCCCCGAACTGGAGCCCCACCTGGGCGCCATCGAGCAGCGGTTCGGCGCGCTGGCCGGCGCGCCGATCACCACCCAACGCGTGCACGGCGACCTGCATCTGGGCCAGGTGCTGCGCACCCCGGAAAGCTGGTTGCTGATCGACTTCGAGGGCGAACCCGGCCAGCCGTTCGAGGAGCGGCGCGCCCCGGACTCCCCGCTGCGCGACGTCGCCGGCATGCTGCGCTCCTACGAGTACGCCGCCTACGGGCAGCTGGTCGACCAGAGCGACGACAAGCAACTGGCGGCGCGGGCCCGCGAATGGGTGCAGCGCAACCGCACCGCGTTCTGTGACGGCTACGCCGCGGTGTCCGGGGTCGACCCGCGGGAGTCCGCGGACCTGCTGGCGGCCTACGAACTGGACAAAGCGGTGTACGAGGCGGGCTACGAGTCGCGGCACCGCCCGGGCTGGTTGCCGATTCCGCTGCGCTCGATCGAGCGTCTGACGGGTTAGCTGAGCGTCGCTCGCGCTGCCGGGACCCCGGAGGTCTGGCAGCATGGTGTGTCGTGATTCGTCTTCGCCAGATGTACGACAGCGAAACGAAGCTGTCCTGGGTGTTGTCCGCGCTGGCCGGGGTGCTGGGGGCCACCGCGTTTTCGCACTCCGCCGGATACTTCGTCACCTTCATGACCGGGAACGCCCAGCGGGCGGTGATGGGGTTCTTCGCCGAAGAGGAGTGGGCGACGGCCTCCCCGTGGTTGGCGGTGTCGGCCGCGCTGCTCATGGTGGCCTTTGTCGCCGGCGTGATCAGCGCGTCCCTGTGCCGGCGCTACCTGTGGCCGACCCGACCGCATGCGTCCACCGTGCTGGCCACGCTGGCGCTCGTCCTCGCGACCGTGGTGGACCTTTTCCTGGGCGGGCCCGCGCTGCCCGTGCCGTTCTTTCCGATCGTGTTGGTGACCTTCGGGGTCGGTGCGTTGAACACCACCTTCGTCAACAAAGACGGCGAAACGACGATCGGGTTGAGCTATATGACCGGGACCCTGGTGAAGATGGGGCAAGGCATCGAGCGGCACTGCAACGGCGGGAAACTCACCGACTGGCTTGGCTATTTTCTGATCCTCGCCAGCTTTATGGGCGGCGCCACCATCGGCGGCTTCATCAGCCTGTTCGCCGGTGGCACCTACATGTTGGCGATCGCCAGCGTGGTGTGCGCCGTCACCAGCGGATACACCTACCTCTACGCCGACCGCCGCGCCCTGTGGAAATAGTCTCTCGGCGAACAGACGCAAAAGCCCCCGCAAACATAATGTTTGGGGGGCCTTTGCGTCTGCTCGACGGGTTTAGGTGGCGGGCGCGGTACCCAGCAGCACCCGCTGGATGTCGGGCTTCATGGCCACCAGTTGCTGGTTCCAGTACGGCCAGGCGTGCGTCCCGTCGGCCGGGAAGTTGAACACCCCGTTGTTGCCGCCGGCGGCAATGTAGTTGTCCCGGAAGGTTTCGTTGGTGCGCAGCGTGAAGCTCTCCAGGAACTTGGCCGGCATGTCGGCCCCGCCCAGCTCGTTGGGCGTGCCGTTACCGCAGTAGATCCAGATGCGGGTGTTGTTTTGCACCAGCGTCGGGATCTGCACCATCGGGTCGTTGCGCTTCCACGCCGGGTCGCTGGACGGACCCCACATGCTGTTGGCGTTGTAACCGCCGGAGTCGTTCATCGCCATGCCGATCAGCGTCGGCCACCAGCCCTCGGACGGGTTGAGGAACCCGGACAGCGCTGCGGCGTACGGGAACTGCTGCGGGTGGTAGGTCGCCAGGATCAGCGACGAGCTGCCCGCCATCGACAGACCCACCACCGCGTTGCCGGTCGTGGAGACGCCCCGGTTGGCCTGCAGCCAGCTCGGCATCTCCTGGGTCAGGAACGTCTCCCACTTGTAGGTGTAGTTCTGGCCGTTGCCCTGCGAGGGCTGATACCAGTCGGTGTAGAAGCTGGACTGGCCGCCGACCGGCATGATCACCGACAGACCGGACTGGTAGTACTCCTCGAACGCCGGGGTGTTGATGTCCCAGCCGTTGTAGTCGTCCTGGGCGCGCAGACCGTCGAGCAGGTACACCGCGTGCGGCCCCCCGCCCTGGAACTGAACCTTGATGTCGCGACCCATCGACGGCGAGGGCACCTGCAGGTATTCGACCGGCAGACCCGGTCGGGAGAACGCGCCGGCAGTCGCTGTGCCGCCGACCACACCGACCAGGCCGGGCAGCAACGCCGCCCCGATGGCCGCCATCGTCAGCCGGCGTGGCAAACCTGCCGCGGCGCCGCGCAACTTGTCAACGAACTTCATAGCTCCTACCCATCCCAACTTTCATCTGCCGTTTGACACGGTCGAATGGCTGTTCTGGGGCAGTCAAACACGAACCGGGCGGGTTTCCGGCCCGTCGCCGCCGGGGAAACGCGTCGCGGTTAGCTAACGATTACGAGACGCCGCCGTTACCGTCGCCCGCGGGCGACGTCGGCGCCGCACGGCGGTCTGGGAGGATGCCGAGGACGGAAAGGGGAGCGCCATGACCACCAGCGCCGCGCCGCTCGCCGGCGTGCGAATCGTCGAGATCGCGAGTTTCGTCGCGGTGCCGCTGGCGGGCATGACGCTGGCCCAGCTTGGCGCCGAGGTGATCCGGGTCGACCCGATCGGCGGCGGCGCCGACTATCACCGCTGGCCGGTCGCCGACACCGGCACCAGCATCTACTGGTCGGGGCTGAACAAGGGTGTCCGGTCGGTGGCGATCGACCTGCGAGCCGACGCCGGCCAGCGCCTGGTGCAACGGCTGATCGCCGACGCCGGCGTGCTGATCACCAATGTGGTAGGGCGGCAATGGCATTCGTACGAGGCGCTGACCGGTGAGCGCGCCGACCTGATCCATGTGGAGGTCAGCGGACGCGGTGACGGGTCGACCGGGGTGGACTACACGGTCAACGCCGCGGTCGGTTTCCCGATGGTGACCGGGCCCGCCGAGCACGGTGGGCCGATCAACCACGTGCTGCCGGCCTGGGACGTGACTTGCGGGCTGTACGTCGCGCTGGGCGTCATCGCCGCGGTGCGCCGCCGCGACGACACCGGCGCCGGCGGCCGGATCACCCTGGCGCTGGAGAACGTCGCGCTGGCGACCGCCGGGGCGCTGGGGCTGCTCACCGAGCCGATGGTCAACGGCACCGAGCGGCAACGCCTCGGCAACGCCATCTACGGCCAATACGGCCAGACGTTCACCAGCGGCGACGGCGCGTCGTTCATGATCGTCACGCTCACCCCTCGGCATTTCCGCGACCTGACCGAACTCACTGGGACTGCGAAAGCCGTTGCCGCGCTGGCGGATGCGCTCGACGCGGACTTCGCCGAAGAAGGCGACCGGTACCGCTACCGGGACGCGCTGACCGGGTTGTTCACGGTGTGGTTCGCCGAGCACACCGCCGAGGAGATCACCGCGGGGCTATCGGCCACGTCGATCCTGTGGGACCGCTACCGCACCTTTTCCGAGGTGGCGGCCAGCGACCGGGTGACGGCCAACCCGCTGTTCAGTCCGCTGCATCAGCCGCGGGTCGGTGACTATCTGGCCGCCGGGTCACCGTTGGCGATCGACGGGGTGCACCCGCCGGCGGTGGCGGCGCCGGCGCTGGGCGACGACACCGCGGCGGTGCTGCGGGATCGGCTCGGGATCGGCGGCGAGGAACTGGCCCGGCTGGTCGAGCAGGGAATCGGCGCCGGCGGATGAGTCGCCTGCTGGGCTTACTCGAGGTGCGGCCCGCCGGCGGCGACGTGTGGCTCGGACCCGGCAGCGGGCCGGCCGGCAAGCGCGCGTTCGGCGGCCAGCTGGCCGGGCAGGCGCTGGCCGCGGCTGTCCGCACCGTCGCGGGGATGGCGCCGACCAACATGCACGTGCAGTTTCTGCGCGGCGGCGACGCCGGCGACGCCGTCGAATACGCGGTGGAGCGGGTGTTCGACGGGCGCACCTCGGCGTGCCGGCGGGTGGTCGCGCGGCAGGCCGGGCGGCTGCTGACCACCACCACGGTCACGTTCGCGGTGGCGCTGGACGGCCCGGAACACGGCCGGGTCGCCGCGCCGGCGCCGCCCGGCGACCTGCCGCGCACCGGACCCGCCGGGCCCGCCCCGTCGATGCCGCTCGACGAGATCGACATCCGGATCACCGACACCGGGTGCGGGGAGGCGTTTACGCGCCAATTCTGGTGGCGCACCACGGTTCCGCTGCCCGACGACCCGTTTGTGCACACCTGCGTGGCGGTGTATGTCACCGACGTGTACATGATCGACCCGGCGCTGCGGGTGCACGGCCATGCGATGGCCGACCGCAGCCACCGCAGCGGCACCACCGCCTCCTCGGTGTGGTTTCACCAACCGGTGCACAGTGATCGGTGGAATCTGCTGGAATCGTCGTCGCCGGCCGCCGCGCGGGGCCGCGGCGTGGTCAGCGGCCGGCTGATCGACACCGACGGGGCGGTGCTGGCCACCCTGGTGCAGGAGGGTCTGATCGCCGCCCGGTAGCCGACCCGCGTTTGGCGGCCACCCCGCCCGCCGAGTGTGCGGTTGTGGTACGCAGAATCGGCAGCGGCGGGCAACAAGTCCACGCTGGACGCGTCCAAAGGAGAATCACATGCGCACGTTTGGATCGGTCGCCGAACTGGCCGCGCTGCAGGGCCAAGCCATCGGCCACAGCGACTGGGTGACCATCACCCAGGAGGCGGTGAACCTGTTCGCCGACGCGACCGGGGACCACCAGTGGATCCACGTCGACCCGGAGAAGGCCGCCACCGGCCCGTTCGGGACCACGATCGCGCACGGGTACATGACGTTGTCGTTGCTGCCCCAGCTGATGCACACCATGTACCGGGTGGACGGGCTGAAGATGGCGGTGAACTACGGGCTGAACAAGGTCCGCTTCCCGTCGCCGGTGCCGGTCGGCGCCAAGGTGCGCGCCCAGGGTTCGGTCGTCAACGTCGACGAACTCGGTGACGGCGCCTACCAGGTGACCCTGTCGACGACGGTGGAGGTCGAGGGTGCCGCCAAGCCGGCGTGTGTCGCCGAGAGCGTGGTCCGCTACATGACCTGACCGCCTTCAGAACTCGGCGATCGTGTGTTCCAGCCGTTCGGCCAGCCGGGCCTGCGCGGCCGCGCGCCGGGTGGGCAGATGCGCCGACGGGAACGGTGAGGACACCGGCTGGTATTCCCGCAAGGTGCGGCGCGCCACCGTCATCTTGTGCAGCTCGGTGGCGCCGTCGGCGATGCCCAGCGACTGCGCGGCCACCATCATCTTCACGAACGGCATCTCGTTGGACACCCCCAGGGCGCCGTGCAGGTGCATGGCGCGTTGCACCACGTCGTGCAGCACCTGGGGCATGGCGACCTTCACCGCGGCGATATCGCGGCGCACCTTCTGGTAGTCGCGGTGCCGGTCGATCAGCCAGGCGGTGCGCAGCACCAGCAGCCGGAACTGTTCGATCTGAATCCAGCTGTCGGCCACCTTCTCCTGGGTCATCTGCAGATCCGACAGCGGACCAAACCGGGTCTGCCGCGACACCGCCCGCTCGCACATCATGTCGAACGCCAGCCGCGCCAACGCAATCGTGCGCATCGCGTGATGCACCCGCCCGCCGCCGAGCCGGGTCTGGGCGATCGCGAACGCCTGCCCCTCCCCGCCGAGCACGTGGTCGGCCGGCACCCGCACATCGGTGTAGCGGACATAGCCGTGACTGGCATGCTCGGCGGACTCCACCCCGACCCCGACATTGCGGACGATCTCGATGCCCGGGGTTTCGGCCGGCACGATGAACAGCGACATCTTCTCCCGGGTGCGGGCGTCCGGGTTGGTGACGGCCATGACGATGAAAAACGCGGCGTGGCGGGCGTTGGTGGAAAACCACTTCTCGCCGTTGAGCACCCAGCAGTCACCGTCCCGCTGCGCGCGGGTGACGAACAGGCCCGGATCCGAGCCGCCCTGCGGCTCGGTCATCGAATAACACGACGTGATCGCCCCGTCGAGCAGGGGTGTCAGATAGCGGGCCTTTTGCTCGTCGGTGCCGAACATTGCCAGGATCTCGGCGTTGCCCGAATCCGGTGCCTGACAGCCGAATACCGACGGCGCCCAGCGCGACCGGCCCAGGATCTCGTTGAGCAGCGCCAGCCGCACCTGTCCGTAGCCCTGCCCGCCGAGGTCGGGGGACAGGTGCGCCGCCCACAGGCCCTGCTCCTTGACCCGCTGCTGCAGCGGGCGCAGCACCGCCACGGTGTCGGGATTCGCCCGGTCGTAGGGGTCCAGCGCCACCAGGTCCAGCGGGTCGACCTCCGCGCGCATGAACTCCTCGACCCAATCCAGTTTGCGCTGATAGTCCGGCTCGGTTTCAAAGTCCCACATGGCGCCATCATGGACTACCGCCTACCGCCGCCGGTAGCGTTTCTCCGACCCGACGAGGAGCACGAGAGCCCATGCGGATTACCCGGATCGTGGAGACCCCGATACGGCTGCGCGGCGAGATCGCCAATGCGCTGGTCGACTTCTCGCGGCACACGGTCTCGCTGGTGGCGGTGGTCTCCGACGTGGTGCGGCACGGCCAACCGGTCGCCGGGATCGCGTTCGACTCGATCGGCCGGTTCGCCCAAAGCGGCATCCTGCGCGACCGGATGATCCCGCGGGTGCTGGCCGCGTCGCCGGAGGCGCTGCACGACGAAGCCGGCCGCCTCGACCCGGCGCGGGTGCTGGCGTGCGCGATCGCCGACGAGAAGCCCGGCGGGCACGGCGATCGGGCCGCCGCGGCGGCGGCGCTGGAACTGGCGTGCTGGGACCTGACCGCCAAACTCGCCGACGAGCCCGCCTACGCCACCATCGCCCGGCACTTCTCCCGCGGGCCGGTCCGGCAGGTGCCGGTGTACGCCGCCGGCGGCTACTACTACCCGGGCGATGACCTGACCCGGCTGCGCACCGAGATGCGCGGCTACCGCGACCTGGGCTACACCGCGGTCAAGGTGAAGATCGGCGGGGCGGCGCTGCGCGACGACCTGGCCCGCATCGAGGCGGTGCTCGACGTGGTCGGCGCCGGCGCCCGGGTCGCCGTCGACGCCAACGGCCGCTTCGACGCGGCCGCCGCGTGCGACTGGGCGCGGGCCTTGAGCCCGTACGGGCTGCGGTGGTACGAGGAGCCCGGCGACCCGCTGGACTTCGAACTGAACCGTCAGGTGATCGAGTGCTACGACGGTGCCGTGGCTACCGGGGAGAACCTGTTCTCGGTGGCCGACGTGACCAACCTGGTCCGCTACGGCGGCATGCGCCCCGGCCACGACATCTTTCAGATGGACGCCGGGCTCAGCTACGGGCTGACCGAATACGCCCGCATGCTCTCGGTGCTGGAGTCGCACGGCTTCGATCGGCGGTGCGCCTACCCGCACGGCGGGCACCTGATCAACCTGCACATCGCCGCCGGGCTGGGGCTGGGCGGCTGCGAATCCTATCCGGGGGTGTTCGCCCCGTTCGGCGGCTACTCCCCGGGCTGCGTGCTGTCCGACGGCGCGATCACCCCGACCGACGCGCCGGGCTTCGGGCTGGAGCACAAGGCCGGCCTGACCGAGTTGATCGACGACCTGCTGGGATGAACGGATGAAGATTGCGGTAATCGGTTGCGGCGCGATGGGTTCGGTGTACGCCGCCAAGCTGGCGGCGGCCGGCCATGACGTGCTGGCCGTCGACCGGGCGGATGATCACATCGCGCAGATCGCCGCGCACGGACTGCGGATCAGCGGGCCGGGATACGACCAGGTGGTGGCGATGCGGGCGGCCACCGCCGCCCCGGCCGAGGAGATGGACCTGGTGGTGCTGGCGGTCAAGGCCGCCGACGTGGCCGCCGGGGCCGGCGACGCCCTGCCGCTGCTGGGGGCGACGACCCCGCTGCTGACCATTCAGAACGGGCTGGGGTCGGCCGACACCGTGGCCGACATCGTCGGTGGCCACCGGGTGGCGGTGGGCATCGCCAGCGGGTTCGGCGCGTCGCGCCGAGCACCCGGCTATGTGCACCACAACGCGATGCGCGCGATGCGGTTCGGCGCGTATTCGTCGCTGCCGTTCGCGACGGTCACCGAGATCGCCGCGGCGTGGAGCGAGGCGGGCTTCGACGCCGCCGCGGTGGCCGACATCGCCGCCATGCAGTGGGAGAAGCTGATCTGCAACGTCGCCTACAGCGCGCCGTGCGCGCTGACCGGGATGACGGTCGGGCAGGTGATGGACGATCCGGATATGGGGCCGGTCAGCCGCGCCGCCGCGACCGAAGCCTGGGCGGTGGCCCGGGCCGCCGGGATCGCCGTCGACGTCACCGACCCGGTCGCGCACGTCCGCGCGTTCGGCGCCCAACTGCCGGAGGCGAAGCCGTCGGCCCTGCTCGACCACGAAGCCCGCCGGGTCAGCGAGATCGACGTCATCAACGGCGCGGTGGTGCGCCAGGCCGCGCGGGTCGGTGAACCGGTGCCGGTCAACACCACGCTCACCGCGCTGGTGAAAGCGGTGGAACGGCGGTGGGGCTAGCCGGCGGCTAACGCGCCCGACGCGGGAATGCCGCACGCGGCCGCGAACTGCGGCGGGGACAGCCCGTCGGCGGAGTTCATGTCGCAGCGACCGAACGGCGGGCAGCCCTCGGGCAGGCCGCCGCCATAGCCGGTGCCGTCGGTGTACTGGTGGGCGACCTTGCCCGGGTAGGGCGGGTTGCTGCCGTAGGCGGCGATGATCAGCCGCAGCCCGGCAGGTTTGCTGCGCCACATGGAGTTGAGGTCGTAGACGTTGCCGTACCCGATGATGCGGGCCGGGCTGCCCGTGTAGCCGGCCAGATTCCAGTACAGGTCGTTGATCCAGGCCGACCCATCGCCGGCGGGATTGCCGCCGGATTCCACGTCGAGCATCAACGCGACCCGCGGATGCAGGCCACCGTTGGCGTTGATCATCGACTGCACGGTGTTGGCGTTGGCCTGCCAGTTCGGTCGGACGTAGGTGTAGACGATCCCGAACGTCAGACGGCCGCTGTCCAACGCCGCGCGCATCCAGGCGTAGTTGCGGGCGAAGTTGTGGTCCTGGTAGGTGCCGTCGCAGACCCGGATGGACAGCACCCGGTAGGGATACGAATCATCCACCGGCACTTGGTATTCGGACACGTCGGCGAACAGTGTATTAACGATACCGTCAAACCTACCCGTTGGCCGGCGGCCGGGCAACCGGACCGGCCGCGGCCCGGACCGTCGTGAGTTGCGCTGTGGCGCAACAGTATTTGCTGGCGCTAGCGGTTATAGCGGGCGGCCAACTTCGCCAGCGTGGCTTCGATCCCGGCGGTGTTTCTCCGCACGAAGCCCAACCGCTGGTAATACTTGAACCGGTCTTTGAGCGGTCCGGTGTCGGAGTAGTCGAACGTCTCGGTGACCCGGGTGACCGTCGGCGATACCGCGGCGAACTCCCAGCGCCAATGGTGGCCCACCGGGTGGCACCATTCGATCAGCTCATCGGGTTTCACCGCGGTGACCGTGCTGGTGATCCGGTACGGGAACCCGAACATCCGCATCTTGGTGGAGAACCGCGAGCCGGGAGCCAACCGCGCGGGGCCGTCGACGAAGGCGGCGACGGTGCCCGAGCCGTCCAATTCGTGGTGTCGACGCGGATCGGCAACCGAGGCGAACAGCTCCGCCGCCGGGGCGTGAACCTCGACGCTGCGACTGACCTGCTTGGGGCCGGCATCCACGGCGGTGACGGTCATGATGGCTACCGGCACTGACCGTACTCCCCACCGGGCAATGTGGCGAGGTCGGTAACGCCGCCCGCGCCGGGCATTAGCCTGACGACGTGAGCATCGAGGTGCGACCGGCGCGCAAAGCCGACATCCGTCCGCTGGCCAAGGTGTTGGGTCGCGCCTTCCACGACGACCCGGTGTCGATGTGGCTGTTGCCCAACGACAGATCCCGGGTCGCGCGGCAGAGCCGGATGTTCGCCGCACTGACCCGACACCAGCACTTCGCGGCCGGCGGCGTGCAAGTGGCCTGCGACGGCGCGAGCATCGGCGCTGCCGCGCTGTGGGATCCGCCCAATCGGTGGCAGCAGCCCAGCCGGGCCGAACTGCGGATGATCCCGGCGCTGATCGGCGCGCTGGGTCCGCGGGCGTGGCCGGGGCGGGTGTTGACCGAACTGATGAAGCGAGAACACCCGGAGGAACCGCACTGGTACCTCGCCGTGATCGGCAGCGACACCGCGGTCCGCGGCCGCGGCTTCGGGCAGGCCCTGATGCGGTCGGGGCTGGCCCGCTGCGACGCCGACCACGCCCCGGCGTACCTGGAGTCGAGCAAGGCCGACAACGTGCCGTACTACCAACGGTTCGGCTTCGACGTCACCGGCGAGATCGTGGTGCCCGGCGGCGGCCCGACGCTGTGGAAGATGTGGCGGCCGCCGCGGTGAACCCGGTGAACCACCCGCTGACTCTGCGTCCACCAGGCAGAAGTGCGAGTGGAGTCCCGGGTACACGCAGAGTCAACGCGTCAACGTGGCTTGAAACTGCATCACCCGATACGGCCAGCCCTGCGCGGTGTTCCACTGCGACACCAGCAGACCCACCCCGCCGGGGCGGTCCAGTTCCGACCCGGGCAGCAGATAGCCGCCGTAGAGCTGGGCGACCCGGCCGCGGGCGTGATCCTCGCTGTCCCAGCCGGTGCCGACGATCGGCAGCTGGATCGGGGCGTCGCGCACCTCGGTGGTGGGGGAGTCCAGCACCCGGTAACCCAACGCGTAGCGCGACGCCAGGAAGCCGCCGAGAACCCAGCCGCCGCCGGCCAACCGCCGCAGCGTCAGCTCCCCCCAGGTTTCGCCGTCCGGGGTGATCGGGACCGGGTCGTCGCCCCAGCGCCACCGGCCGGTGGCGCCGCGACCACGCGCCGCATACTTCGACGGGTCAGCGAGGTCTTTGGGCCGCACCCGGTACAAGACGATGCCCTTATCCCGCTGAAAACCGGTCGAGACCACGTACACCCAGCCGTCGTCGGGGTCGTAGTCCCAGGACCAGCACTGCGCGTGCCCGCGGTGCCGCCGCCCCGGGAACTTCACGCCCAGCGGCCGCCAGGTGATGCCGCTGTCGTCGGAGCGCCAGATCTCGGTCCACACCACGTTGCCGAATCCCCGGTTGACGATCGCGTGCAGGTACAGCGCATCATCCACCCGCAACAGGTCCGACGGAATCACCGTGCTGATGCCCCGCCGGGAGCGCACGGCGTCGACGCCGGGGGCGATGTTGCGGTGCTCGTAGTGCCACAACTGGTGGGCGTAGTCGGGGTCGGGGCCGCCGGCCCGCCGGTAGCGGATCCGGTGTCCGGCGTCGCCGGTGCCGATCAGCACCACCGGCGACCGCCAGTCCCCCTGCCCAACGTGGCTGCCGGAGAAGGTGTCGCCGAACACCGACACCAGCGTGCCGTTGGGGGCGAGCACCGACGCGCCCAGGTCGGTGCAGGTCACCCCCCAGCGGTCGGTGATGCCCGGGCCGGTGATGTCGGCCAGCTTGCCGACTTCCGGGGAGCGTCCGGTGCCGCTCACCGCGACCACGGGGTCACCGGTCGGGGCCGGTGCTCCCCGTCGACGATGGTGTCCACCCGCTCGTCGAAGAAGGCGACCCGGTCCCGCACCGGCTCGGCCTCCCGCAGCGGGTGCGGGTAGGACCAGGCCAGATCCGGCGGCCCGCCGGGCACCGCGAAGTAGGCGGCTCGACCCTTGTACGCGCAGTAGGTGACGGTGTCGCTGGGCTGCAGATCGACGGCGATGTCGGCGCGCGGCAAGTAGAACCGCACCGGCAGCCCCGTCTCAAACAGCAGCAGCGGCCGCGATGACTCGGCCAGCACCCGACCGTCCAGCTCCACCCGGACCCGTCGACTGCTGGCCAGGATGTCGATCCGGTGGTACGGATCGTGCGGGTGCGCCACGACGGGCTCGTCTTCTTCGCGCCACTCGAACGCGCCGAACTCGAGGATGACGTGGTCGGCCAGGTCCGGGTCGTTGGGCCGGAACGCCGCCGCTACGCGCCGCGCCTCGCCGGCGATCACGTCGAACCCGGACCCGGCGCAGCTGTGCGACGGGGCGGCGTCGCCCGCCGCGGGTTCCAGCCGCGCCGCGACATCCGCCACCGGGACCGCGTAGCCGGGCACCACCCGGCCCGGCTCCCAGACCAGCCGGCCGTCGGTGGTGTCGGCCACCGGCTCTCCGGCCAGGTAAGCCCGCAGGCGTTTGTCGGTGCGCTCGTAGCGCAGCGATCCGAGTACGTCGCCGAGCAGATCCCGCATCCTGGTGCCCATCGCCCCATCATCGCCGCTGCGGCTGCGCGGAGAACCTGGAAACGCTTTACAGGCTGCTGCGCCAGCCGGCGACGCCGATGGCGATCATCCGCAGCTGTTTGATCGCGGTGCGTTTGATGTCGGCCAGCGCCTCGGCGCTCTGGGAATCCTCGATCGCCTCGGCGGTGACGATCATCGAGTTGACGAACAGGGTGGCCAACACGTTGAGGTCTTCGGTGCTCCAGGCGTTCAGGCCCGGGAAGCGGGCCAGGTCGGTGGCGAGCTCGGAGGTGATGAGCCGGATTTCGGTGCGGATGGCATAGCGCAGCACGGTCACGCCGCTGGAGCGTTCCCGGCCGATGAACCGCCAATGCTCCCGCTGCTGATCGACGCTGGCCACCAGGATGTCCACCGACGACTCGATCACCCGATTCGGGTCCAGCCGGCCGGCGCGGGCTTCGCGCAGCATGTCGCGCAGCGCGCGGAACGATTCGTCGATGAGCGCCAGGCCCAGGGCCTCCATCGATTCGAAATGGCGGTAAAACGCGGCCGGCACGATGCCGACCTCGCGGGTGACCTCCCGCAAGCTCAGCCCGGAAAAGCTGCGGTCGTCGAGCAGTTTGAGGGCCGCGGCGATGATCGCGCGCCGGGTGGCCTCCTTGCGTTCCTCCCGCGTTTGGGTCTCCCGCGGGCGGCTCCGGCTGGATCGGTGGGGCCGTGAACTAGGAGTACGACTGTTCACTATGTGAACCCTACCACAGAGCTGGAGAAACACTTGACGGCCTGCGGGTTACCGTCTCACAGTGTACACATGTTCACTCAAATTTTGACTCGTTCCGTGGGCCAGCGGGTGCTGGGGTCCGGGCTGGTCAACCTGCTCACCGGGCCGCATGGCGTCGACCGTTACACCGAACTGGTGGACCCGACGCTGGTGTCGGGTGAGGCGCGCGCCAAGGTCGTCGCCGTGCGCCGGGCCACCCCGCGCAGTGTCACCCTCACGCTGGCGCCCAACGCCGCGTTCACCGCCCGCAACAGCCTGCGGGCCGGCCAGCACGTCAACCTCACCGTCGAGATCGACGGCCGCCGGCACACCCGGTGCTACTCGCCGGCCAACGCCGAAGGCGCCGACTACCTGGAGCTGACCGTCGGCCGGCACGAGGGCGGGCTGGTGTCGAACTACCTGTACCGGCGCGCCGAAGTCGGGATGGTGGTTGGCCTCGACGCCGTCGCCGGGGACTTTGTGCTGCCCGCGCAGCGGCCGCGGCGCATCCTGTTCGTCGCCGGCGGCAGCGGCATCACCCCGATCATGGCGATGCTGCGCACCCTGCGCGACCACCGCCACGACGGCGAGCTGGCGGTCATCCACTACGCCCGCAGCAAGGCCGAGGCCTGCTATCACGACGAACTGGCGGCGCTGCCCGGGGTGCGGGTGCTGCACGGATACACCCGTTCACTGGGCGACACCGACCTGACCGGTCATTTCGACGCGACCCACCTGTCCGCGGCGTTGCCCGACCCCGACGCCGTCTACGTGTGCGGCCCGCCGGCGCTGGCCGACGCGGTACGGCAACACTGCGGCAACGTCAGCGCGGAGTCGTTCGTGCCGCCGGTGTTCGACGTGCCCGCCGAACCGTCGGGCGGTCGGGTCAGCTTCGCCGACAGCGGCGTCGAGGTCACCGACGACGGCCGGTCGCTGCTGGAGCAGGCCGAGGCCGCCGGGCTCAACCCGCAAAGCGGATGCCGGATGGGTATCTGCCACACCTGTACCCGCCGCAAGACCTGCGGTGTGGTGATGAACCTGACCACCGGTGGGGTGTCGACCGCCGACGAGGAAGACGTGCAGATCTGCGTGTCGGTCCCGGTCGGCGACGTCGAACTCGCCCTGTGAATCGGCGCGTCGCCGCTTCACCCAACCTCGTAAGGGAGCACCCATGACACAGCAGAAGATCACCCTGACCCCCGAGCAGCTCGACGAGTTCGGCCGCGAACTCGACGCCATCAAGCAGCGCGTGTTCGACGACCTCGGCCAGCGCGACGCGGAGTACATCCGCCGCGTCATCAAGGCGCAACGCGCCCTGGAGGTCGGTGGCCGCGCCCTGCTGTTCTTGCCGCCGGCCTGGCCGGTCGGCACCGTCATGCTCGGGCTGTCGAAAATCATCGACAACATGGAGATCGGCCACAACGTCATGCACGGCCAGTACGACTGGATGCGCGACCCGGCGTTGTCCGGCCGCAACTTTGAGTGGGACACCGCCTGCCCGGCCGACCAGTGGCGGCACTCGCACAACTACATGCACCACACCTACACCAACATCGTCGGGATGGACCGCGACATCGGCTACGGCATCCTGCGGATGAGCGAGGACCAGCCGTGGGAGCCCTACTTCCTGGGCAACCCGCTGTACGCGTTCCTGCTGATGGTGCTGTTCCAGTACGGGGTGGCGGTGCACGAGCTGGAGGCCGAACGCCTGCGCGCCGGCGAGATCCGCCTGGCCGACAAGCGCGAGATGCTGGCCGAGACCTGGCGCAAGACCCGTCAGCAGACGTTGAAGGACTATGTCGCGTTCCCGTTGCTGGCCGGGCCGTTCGCGCCGTTGGTGTTCGCCGGCAACCTGACCGCCAACCTGATGCGCAACGTGTGGGCGTTCACGATCATCTTCTGCGGCCACTTCCCGGACGGCACCCAGGAATTCACCGCCGAGGAAACCCGCAACGAGACCCGCGGCCAGTGGTACTTCCGGCAGATCCTGGGTTCGGCGAACCTGACCGGCGGCAAGCTGTTTCACCTGCTGTCCGGCAACCTGTCGCACCAGATCGAGCACCACCTGTTCCCGGACATGCCGGCGCACCGTTACCCGGAGATCGCCGCCGAGGTGCGCGAGATCTGCGGCCGCTACGGCATCCCGTACAACGCCGGCCCGCTGTACAAGCAGTTCGCCACCGTGGTGCGCAAGATCGTGAAGCTGGCGTTGCCGTCGAGCAAGCCGGCGGCGAGCAAACCCAGCCCGCAGCCGGTCGCTGCCTGAGTCTCCCGAGCGCTGGAGCGCTGGAGCGGCGGACTACGGGCGCCCTAGGGCTGGACCAGGATGCGGATGGGGTTGCCCTCGCCGCGCGCCAGCTTGTCGATCCCGAGCCGGATGTCCTCGAGCGCAATGACCTCACTGATCGACCGGGACAGGTCCAGCCGCCCGTAGGACACCAGCCGGGCCAGGGTCTCGATGTCGACGTTCTGGTAGCCGAGGTGCCCCAGCACCTGCTTGCGGGTCAGCCCGAACATCGAGGTGGGCCCGATGGTCGGGGACTGCGCACTCATCCCGACACCCACCAGCCGGCCACCGTTGGCGACACAGTCCAGGGCCTGCTCGAAGGTCGCCTTCAAACCGACCGCGTCGAACGCCACGTCCAGTTTCCGGCCCCCGGTGACCTCGGCGATCTTGTCCTTGAGGTGCTCGTCGCGGGAGTCGAAGGCGTAGTCGGCACCGAGCTCGCGGGCACGGTCGAGCACGGCCGGGTTGATATCGACGACGACCACCGGGGCGGCGCCCACCAGCCGGGCCAGTTGCAGGATGTGGGTGCCCACTCCGCCGGCGCCCCAGACCCCGACCGATTCGCCGACGGCGACCCTGCCGGTGCGCACCACGGCCCCGAACGGCGTCGAGACCGCGTCGGCCAGGATCGCGGCCTGCTCCAGTGGGACGTTGTCGGGCACTCGGGTCAGGCCGGCGGCCTGCGCGAGGGTGTAGTCGGCCCACGCACCGTCGTAGGCGAACGCCATCAACTGGACCTGCAGGCAGTTCACCACGTCGCCGCGGCGACAGTTCGGGCATTGCTGGCACGGGCGACCCGCGGCCACCACCACCCGGTCGCCTTCGGCCCAGCCGGTCACCCCGGGGCCGAGCTTGGCGATGGTGCCGGAGGCCTCATGGCCCTGGGTCACCACCGGGGCCTGCGCGGGAAACGTGCCGTTGATCAGGCTCAGGTCCGAATGGCAGATCCCGCAGAACGCGACCTTGACCAGCACCTCGCCCGGCCCCGGCTCGGGCACCGGAACATCCTCCAGCGCAACGGTTTTAGTGTCGGCATAGAAGCGTTCCGCGCGCATGGTGGCGGCCACGGCGGCCGTCACTCGACGCCGATGGTCACTTCGGTGGACTTGATGAACACCGTCGCGGGCTGGCCGGCCTTGAGGCCGAGGTTCAGCGCGGCGTCCTTGGTGACCGACGACGTGATCACCTGCTCGCCGCCGTCGAGGCGCACCTTGACGATCGCCATCACAGTGCCGACGTCGACCTCGGTGATGGTTCCGGTGAGCTGATTTCGAGTCGATAGCCGCATGCCAGCCTCCACGTCGTCGGCGGTTTGCGATGAGCGTAGTTCAGCGTCGCCCGCCCAGCAGCGCGATCGAGGCATCCACGGCGGGGTCGACGATTTCGCGGACATTCTTGCCGTCTTCGACCGCGAGTGCGGTCAGTTCCCGCAGCCCGCCCAGCAGGATCACCGCCAGCGCGGGCGTCAGCGGCGGCACCTGGGCGCGCTGGAAGCCCGGGCTGCCGCTGAGCTCGACCAGCAGCGTGGTCAACAGCTGCAAACCCTGGCGCTGCACCGGACGCCCGGCGGCACCCAGGGAGGGCAGCTCGCGGATCCAACTCAGCGTGATGGCCGGGCGGGACTCGATATTGGCGACGTAGGCCCGCACCGCCTGACGGATCTGGTCCCGCCAGTCGGCGTCGGGGTCGACGCTGGCCTGGATGTCGTCGCGCAGCTTGTCGTTGTTGTCCCGCAGCAGCTCGAGGAAGCACTCCTCCTTGCCGCTGAACTGGTCGTAGAACGTGCGTTTGGAGGTGCGCGCCGCGCGCACGATGTCGGCGACGGTGGTGGCGCGGTACCCGCGCTCGGCGATGGAGGCGGCCAGGCCGTCGAGCAGCCGGCGCCGAAACGGGTCGGCACCGGTCAGCGCCCCGTCATCGACCGCTGCCGTCATCGGCGCCACTCCTCCTCATCGCTACGCTCTGCATCGTCGTCGGCGCGTGTCATCGGCGCCACTCCTCCCGAGCCAAAACCCTTGCCAGGGATTGGTACCACAGAGTACCGTACCGATTAGGCCACGTGGTACGTCGCGGTACCACGACTTTGTTGGGAGTGTCACCGCCATGAGCGAAGCAGTCACCGTCGACAGCCACACCGCCACGACGCCGGCGCTTAACGTGCCGCCGGGACCGCGAATTCCCAAGGCGCTGCAGGGCATCGCGTTCTCGCTGGCCCGACGGTGGGCGGTGGAGCGGCTGGCGCGCCGGTACGGCAGTGCCGCCACCCTCAACGTGCCGCTGTTTGGCCGCATCGTGGTCATCAGCGATCCGCAGCTGGCCAAACAGATCTTCACCTCCAGCCCCGAGGTGCTCGGCAATATTCAGCCCAACCTGAGCCGGCTGTTGGGGCCGGGCTCGGTGTTCGCGCTCGACGGCGACGAGCACCGTCGGCGGCGCCGCCTGCTCGCGCCGCCCTTCCACGGCAAGAGCGTCAAGAACTACGAGGCGATCATCGAGGAGGAGACCCTGCGCGAGACCGCCGGTTGGCCCGAGGGCCGGGAGTTCGAGACGTTGCCGGCGATGATGCGCATCACCCTCAACGTGATCCTGCGGGCGGTGTTCGGCGCCGAGGGGGCCGACCTCGACGAGTTGCGCCAGATCATCCCACCCTGGGTGACACTGGGTTCGCGGCTGGCGGTCCTGCCGATGCCGACCCGCCGCTACGGCCGCTATTCGCCGTGGGCCCGGCTGGCCGAGTGGCGGCGTCGCTACGAAATCACCGTCGACCGGCTGATCGAGGTGGTGCGGGCGGATCCGAACTTTGAGCAGCGCACCGACGTGCTGTCCCTGTTGCTGCGCAGCAGCTATGAGGACGGTTCGGCGATGTCGCGCAAGGATATCGGTGACGAGCTGCTCACCTTCTTGGCCGCCGGTCACGAAACCACCGCGTCCACCCTGGGTTGGGCATTTGAGCGGCTGCGCCGGCATCCGGCGGTGCTGGCGGCGCTGGTGGAGGAGGCCGACGCCGGCGGCAACGAGCTGCGCCAGGCGACGATCTGGGAGGTGCAGCGCAACCGGACCGTCATCGACTTCGCCGGTCGGCGGGTCAATGCGCCGGTGTTCGAACTCGGCGAGTGGGTGCTGCCGCGGGGTTGTTCGCTGTTCGTCGCCATCTCGCCCATGCACGCCAACGCCGACGCCTTCCCCGATCCGGAGCGGTTCGATCCGCAGCGTTTCGTGGACGCCAAGCCGTCGACCTTTGCCTGGATTCCGTTCGGTGGCGGAACCCGGCGCTGCCCGGGTGCGGCGTTCGCCAACGTGGAAATGGATGTGGTGTTGCGAACGGTGTTGCGGCACTTCACCATCGAGACCACGTCGGCGCCTGGGGAGAAGTGGCATTCCCGCGGGGTGGCGTTCACCCCGAAAGACGGCGGGCGGATCGTCGTACACCGGCGTCGGTGAGCCCACCGAATTCCCAACCGACCGGTTGATTAGGATCGGCCGTCATGTTGCGTCCTGAAAGTTGGACTGGACTAGCGGGTGGGAGTCCCGTCCCGGTAGGCACCGGAGCGCCGGGTAGCAGGCCCCGGTTCGTCGCGGAGACGTGGCGGGCTGAGCGGGGTGTCGAGAGCCTCTTCGGAGGGAGCAAGTGTGCGGGCCGTAGCGTTAAGCGAACTCTGCAGCCTCGTCAGATTCACAACGGAGGAGCCGAGCCGCTCATGTCACGGCGAAGGCCATGTCCGGGGAGCCCTGGTCCGGGGTCAGCTCGTCGGGTCCTTCCGGGGTATGGGAGGCGGCACGTGCATACAGTCTGGTTCGAAACAGGAGAGGCCCGTCTGTCTGGCCTTCGTCGGGCGAAGACCAGGGATATAAGCCGATGGTGAAGTTCTCTGGAGGGCAGCGGGAGTCCGATGGGGTCGTAGTACCGCTGATCGGCGTGCAACATAACGCGCCGGGAGGGAAGGGCCCTAACTTTGATCACGCGTGTGAAGCGGGTAAGCGCGAGGGCATGACCGGCTCTGTCCGGTCCAATTACCCCGGCAGGCCATCGTCTGCCGTAGCCGTCGAGGAGCTGTTGATGGCCTCGCCGGGGAAAGTGCGAGGACTGCAACGCACGCTATGGGCTGCGGCCAAGCAGTCGCAGGGTCGGCGTTTCCACGCCCTGTATGACCGTATCTATCGGGGTGACGTCCTGGTGGAGGCGTGGGAGCGGGTGCGTAAGAACAAGGGTGCGGCTGGGGTGGATCGTGTCACCCTGGCTGCGGTGGAGGACTACGGCGTGGACCGCATGTTGCGTGAGTTGCGCCGTGACCTTCGCGAGGGCGTGTACCGTCCGGCGCCGGCGCGTCGGGTGGAGATCCCGAAACCACAGGGTGGTAAGCGGCCGTTGGGGATCCCCACGGTGCGAGACCGGGTGGTCCAGGCGGCGGCCAAGCTGGTGTTGGAACCGGTTTTCGAGGCGGACTTTTTGTCGTGCTCGTATGGGTTTCGGCCGAAGCGGTCGGCGACGATGGCGATGGAACGGTTGCGGACCGGGTTCATCGAGGGCTACTCGTTTGTGGTGGAGTTTGATATCGCCAATTTCTTCGGCGAGATCGACCACGACCGGCTACTGGCTGAGGTGAGTAGGCGGGTTTCGGATCGGCGGGTGCTCAAACTGCTGCGTTTGTGGCTGCAAGCAGGAGTGATGGTCGAAGGGGTGACCGAGCGGACGGTCGCGGGCACCCCACAGGGCGGGGTCATTTCCCCGCTGTTGGCCAACATCTTCTTGCATGTGCTCGATACCGAACTAGTCCGCAGGAACGTGGGTGAGTTGGTGCGCTACGCCGATGACGGTGTGGTGCTGTGCCGCAGCGCGGCACAGGCTGAGCATGCCTTGGTGGCGGTGGGAGAGATCCTGGCGTCATTGGGGTTGCGGCTGCATCCGGATAAGACGAAGGTGGTCGACCTGCGTAACGGGCGTGAGGGCTTGGATTTCTTGGGCTGTCATTTCCGGGCACGCATGTCGGGTCGGCTGTGGGAACAGCGGCGGATCATCCGCTACTACCTGCACCGCTGGCCCAGCCAAGCAGCGATGAAACGACTGCGTGACAAGGTCCGTGCTCTGACCGGGCGCTCGCGTGTTGGTCTGGATATTCGCACCGTGATCGCGACGTTGAATCCGATCCTGCGCGGTTGGGGTAACTACTTTCGCACCGGCAACGCCGCTGACAAGTTCGTCCAGGTCGACCGGTACGTACGGTGGCGGTTGTTCCGCTTGATGGTGAAGAAGCGGGGCCGCAACCTACGTGCTGGACAAGCCGATCAGTGGACTGAAGAGTGGTTTAACGGGCACGGCCTGCACCGGCTTCGCGGCACCATCCGTTACCCGACGGCTGCGTAACCATGTCAAGAAGATCATCGGTAAGCCGTGTGCGGGAAAACCGCACGCACGGATTGAAAGGGGGAAGGGGAAACGGGCTCCTCACCGAGCACCGCGCCCCGGACTACCAATGACCAGTGACGCCAGCCAACTCGTCGAGATGATGAACCAGGGAATGGGGTCCACCATCCCGACCGCGCACCAGATGGGCATCCGCATCGTGGAGGCCGGTCGCGGGTACGCCGCCGCCACCGCACCCGTCGAGGGCAACGGCAACCACTTCGGCGTCATCTACGCCGGCGTGCAGTTCACCGTCGCCGAAATCCTCGGCGGCGTCATCGCGTTGAGCACCTTCGATGCCGCCAAATACTTCCCGCTGGTCAAGAACGTCGACATCGCGTTCGTGGGGATGGCGAAATCGGCGCTGCGCGCCGAGGCCCGCCTCGACGAGGAGACCATCGCCCGGGTCGAGGCCGAGGCCGCCGAGCGCGGCAAGGCCGACTTCACTCTGGAGGCGGTGGTGACCGACGCCGACGGCCAGACCGTCGCCACCACCCGCGGGCTCTACCAGCTCCGCGCGCACGGCCGCTAGCGGTCCCTTCTCGCCGAACGTGCACTCAGCGCGAAAAATCGGGCTCAATCTCGGTCTCAGTGCACGTTCGGCGGATTGAGGCCAGCCCGAACTAGTTGGCGTCGGCCCGGCGCGGCAGCTTCCAGCCCGGTCGGACGAAGTGGCAGGTGTAGCCGCCGGGGTAGTGCTGCAGGTAGTCCTGGTGCTCGGGCTCGGCCTCCCAGAAGTCGCCGGCCGGGCTGACCTCGGTCACCACCTTGCCCGGCCACAGCCCGGAGGCCTCGACGTCGGCGATGGTGTCCAACGCGATCCGCTTCTGCTCGTCGTCGCGGTAGAAGATGGCCGAGCGATAGCTGGTCCCGACGTCGTTGCCCTGCCGGTTCTTGGTGGTCGGGTCGTGGATCTGGAAGAAGAACTCCAGCAGCGTGCGGTAGTCGGTGCGGGCCGGGTCGAAGGTGATCTCGACGGCTTCGGCGTGGCCGGGGTGGTTGCGGTAGGTGGCGTGGGCGTTCTCGCCGCCGGTGTAGCCGACCCGGGTCGCGACGACGCCGGGCTGCTTGCGGATCAGTTCCTGCATACCCCAGAAGCAGCCGCCCGCCAGGATCGCCGTGTCGTAGGTCGTCATGCTCGTCCCTCCTTGCCAAGTGGGCATCGCCTCGATTATCCCCGTGCCCGGGCCGGGCATCGATCCGCGGAATCCCTCGACAAACTCCGGTAGAACGTGTTCTAGTTCTTCCGTGGCGACCCCGCTGTTTACCCGTGACGAGCTGGCCGCGGCGTTCGAGACGTTCGAGCAGACCGTGGCCCGCGCCGCCGAAACCAAGGACTGGGACGCCTGGGTGCAGCACTACACCCCGGACGTCGAATACATCGAGCACGCCGCGGGCACCATGCACGGCCGCGACGAAGTGCGGGCCTGGATCCGCACCACGATGACGACGTTTCCGGGCAGCCACATGGTGGCGTTCCCGTCGCTGTGGTCGGTGATCGACGAGGCCACCGGGCGGATCATCTGCGAGCTGGACAACCCGATGGCCGACCCCGGGGACGGCACCGTCATCAGCGCGACGAACATCTCGATCATCACCTACGCCGGTGACGGGCTGTGGCGCCGCCAAGAAGACATCTACAACCCGCTGCGGTTCGCCCGGGCGGCGATGAAGTGGTGCACCAAGGCGCAGGCGCTCGGCACGCTGGACGACGAGGCGGCCGGCTGGATGCGCAAGTTCGGAGGACAGCGATGACCCCACGGCCCAAGCTGGTGATCGGCGCCAACGGATTCCTCGGCTCGCACGTCACCCGGCAACTGGTCGCCGACGGCGCGCAGGTGCGGGCGATGGTGCGGCCCACCGCCAACACCCGCAGCATCGACGACCTGGACGTCACCCGGTTTCACGGCGACGTCTTCGACACCGACACCCTGCGTGCGGCGATGGACGGCTGCGACGACGTCTACTACTGCGTGGTCGACACCCGGGCCTGGCTGCGGGATCCGGCGCCGCTGTTTCGCACCAACGTGGACGGGCTGCGCCATGTGCTCGACGTCGCGAAGGACGCCGACCTGCACCGGTTCGTGTTCACCAGCAGCTACGCGACGGTGGGCCGGCGCCGCGGCCGCGTCGCCACCGAGGACGACATCATCAACCCGCGCGGCCTGACCCCTTACGTGCAATCCCGGGTGCAGGCCGAGGAGCTGGTGCTGCGCTACGCCGCCGAGAAAGGGCTGCCCGCGGTCGCGCTGTGCGTGTCCACCACCTACGGCCGCGGAGACTGGGGCCGCACCCCGCACGGCGCGTTCATCGCCGGGGCGGTCTACGGCAAGCTGCCGTTCTCGATGGACGGCATCGAGCTGGAAGTCGTCGGTGTCGAGGATGCCGCCCGCGCGTTGATCCTGGCCGCCGAGCGCGGCCGCGTCGGGCAGCGCTACCTGATCTCGGAACGGATGATGCCGCTCAAACAGGTGGTGCAGATCGCCGCCGACGAGGCCGGGGTGCCGCCGCCGCAACGGTCCATCTCGGTGCCGGTGCTGTACGCCCTCGGCGCGCTGGGCAGCCTGCGGGCCCGGTTGACCGGCAAGGACGCCGAGCTCAGCGTGACCTCGGTGCGGATGATGCGCGCCGAAGCCCCCGTCGACCGCAGCAAAGCTGTCCGGGAGCTGGGCTGGCAGCCGCGGCCGGTGGAGGAAGCCATCCGCGAGGCCGCCCGGTTCTGGGCCGAGCTACGCAACGCCAAGGGCAAGAGCACCACCGCGGGCTGAACACCACACCGACCGTCGTTCAACACCGCGCCTCGCGCGGCCTCCACGACTAGCCTCGGGCGGCGTGACCACCGAACGAGTGCCCGTCGATCTCAGCGGCGCGCCGCAGACCATGTTGGCGACGTTCTACGCCAAGGCATTGGACGCCGACTTCGCCAACCCGATCCTGGGCGACCGGTACGCGAAAGAGATCGTCGACCGCATCGACTACGACTGGAAGAAAACGACGATCACCGCGCGCCGGGCGCCGTCGGTGACCACCCGCACGGCGCACTTCGACATCTGGACCCGCCAGTTTCTGGCCGCCCACCCGCAGGCCGTGGTGCTGCATGTGGGTTGCGGGCTGGACAGCCGGTTTTTCCGGGTGCAGCCCGGGCCCGGCGTGCAGTGGTACGACGTCGACTATCCCGAGGTCGTCGCGCTGCGCAGCCAGCTGTACCCGAGCGCCGACCACTACCGGGTGATCGCGGCCTCGGTCACCGACCCGGGCTGGCTGGCCGACATCCCCGCCGATCGGCCGACCCTACTGATCGGCGAGGGGCTGACCATGTATCTGACCGAGCGGGACGGTGTTGCGCTGCTGCGCCGGGTGGTCGACCGGTTCGGCTCCGGGGAGCTGCAGTTCGACGTGTTCAACTGGCTCGGGGTCAAATCGCAGTGGCTCAACACCGTGGTGCGCCGCTCCGGGTCGACGCTGCGCTGGGCGGTCAACGGGCCCGACGACATTCTCGCGGCGGTGCCCGGGGTGCGGCTGTTGGCCTGGGAGCGGTGGTTCGAGTCGGTCACGTTCGCCCGGCTGCCCCGGTCGTCGCGGGCGCTGGGCAAGGTGATGGCGCTGGTTCCGGCGGCGGCCAATATGTCGCAGTACCACCGGTACGCGTTCTGAGGTTCGGGAATCTTCTCCGGCGACCGGTGTTGGACCTGCTATTCGCATGTGAGGAGAGGTCACCATGAGCCACCGTCCCGTCCTGGAACCGACCGCCGGGCACCCGATCACCATCGAGCCGACCGAAGGCCGGGTGCGGGTCCGCATCAACGGAGAAGTCGTCGCGGACACCCGCGCGGCGCTGGGGCTGCGCGAGGCCACTATTCCTGTGGTGCAATACATTCCGTTCGACGACGTCGTGCAGGAGCGGCTGACCCGCACCGACACCACCACCTACTGCCCGTTCAAGGGCGACGCCAGCTACTACAGCGTGACGACCGCCGCGGGGGACACGGTCGACGACGCGGTCTGGACCTACGAGCAGCCCTACCCGGCGGTGGCGGCGATCGCCGGTCACGTCGCCTTCTACCCCGACAAGGCCGACATCGACGTGCAGCCCGATTAGCCGAAGAGCTGCGCGGCCAACGCGGTGTCGCTGTACTCGCGCACCGAGGTGATCAACCCGTCGCGGGTCTCCACGATGAACACAAACGGGCTGTCGTAGCGCACCCCGGCGGCGGTGACGCCGTCGGCCTGTGCCTCGATCACCACGCTGTGGCCGTCGTTGACGCACCGAATGAGGTCAAGGCTGATCGGTAGGGCGCGGTTGCGTCGCTCGACGTCGCGCCGCAGTGCCGCCTTGTCCACCGCTTGCCGGGTGACGATGCTCCAATAGGTGAAGTCGTCGCTGAGCAGGGCGAAGCATTCGTCGAGGTCGGCGCCGTCGGAGAAGCACTGCAAAAACATCCACGCCAGTTCGGCCTGCGGGTCGTCGAACGGTGTGGTCACGCTCGCCATCCTGTCCGGAACCCGGCCGAGGGTCAATCATGCGGTGGTACCTATTGATCGTGGGTCTGATGAAGCGCGAGCGCACGGTCACGTTCCCGGGCCCGGTCAGCCCCGAGCTCACCCTCGCGCCGCTGCGCCGCGGCCCGCTCGACCCGTGCTTTCAGGTGCACGACCGCACCATCTGGCGGACCAGCCTGGTGGCCACCGGGCCGGTCACCGCGCGCATCGCCCGGTCGGCATGCACCGCTGTGACCTGCACCGCGTGGGGCGGCGGCGCCGAGGAGTTCCTCGACGCGGTGCCGGCGCTGCTCGGCGCCGACGACGACGCCTCGGGCTTTGTGCCGCACGACCCGACGGTGGCCGCCGCGCGCCGGCGGGTCCCGCACCTGCGGCTGGGTCGCACCGGGCGGGTGTTGGAGGCGCTCATCCCGGCGGTGCTCGAGCAGCGGGTGCCCGGCGCCGACGCGTTCCGCTCCTGGCGCACGCTGGTCGCCCGGTTCGGTGCCCCCGCGCCCGGTCCGGCGCCGCCGCGGCTGACCGTGCCGCCGTCGGCCGAGGTGTGGCGGGCGATCCCGTCCTGGGAATTTCACCGCGCCAACGTCGACCCCGGGCGAGCCCGCACGGTGGTGGGCTGCGCGCAGCGGGCCGCGGCGGTGGAGCGGCTGGTGTCGCGGCCGGCCGGGCAGGCGCGGGAGGCGTTGATGTCGTTGCCCGGCGTCGGGGTGTGGACGGCGGCCGAGACCGCGCAACGCGCGTTTGGCGACCCCGACGCGCTGTCGGTCGGCGACTACCACATCCCGAAAATGATCGGCTGGACGCTGCTGGGCCACCCGGTCGACGACGCGGGGATGGTCGAGTTGCTCGAACCGATGCGCCCGCACCGGCACCGGGTGGTGCGGCTGCTGCAAGCCAGCGGATTGGCGGTCGCCCCGCGCCGCGGCCCCCGGCTGCCGCTGCAGAACCTGCGCGCGCTGTAGCGGGGCGGCCCGGTCTCCCGGCGAGCAGACGTAAACGCCCCCTATTTCGGCCCGAAATGGGGGCTTTTGTGTCTGCTCGCCGCGCGCAGCCGGGAATAATCGGACTGCGGTCCGGTTATATCGGGTAACTCTGACTCAGGAGGTACCCATGCCCGCGGTTACCGCAGACACCTTGACGTTGCCCCGGCTCAGCCCGGCCGCGCCCGCCGACACCGAACGCCCGGTCCGCTCGATCACCACCGGTCCCCGCGGCTTTGAGGGCCTCGGATTTCCGGTGGTGCGCGCGTTCGCCGGGGCCCGGGCCGCCGACCTGGACCCGTTCGTGCACATGGACCAGATGGGCGAGGTCGAATACCAGCCCGGCCAGCCCCGCGGCACCGACTGGCATCCGCACCGCGGCTTCGAAACGGTCACCTACATGATCGACGGCCAATTCGCCCACCAGGATTCCCACGGCGGCGGCGGCCTGATCACCGACGGCGCCACCCAGTGGATGACGGCCGGCTCCGGGATCCTGCACATCGAGACCCCGCCGGCGGAGCTGGTGGAAAGCGGCGGCGTCTTCCACGGCATCCAGCTGTGGGTCAACCTGCCCAAGGCCGACAAGTTCGCCGCGCCGCGCTACCAGGCGATCGAGGGCAACGACGTGGCGTTGCTGGCCTCCGCCGACGGCGGGGCGCTGGTCCGCCTCATCGCCGGCGACCTCGACGGCCACCGCGGCCCCGGGTCCACCCACACCCCGATCACGGTGGCGCACGCCTCCATCCAGCCCGGGGCGGGCCTGGACCTGCCGTGGGACCGCGCCTTCAACGCGCTGGTGTACGTGCTGTCCGGCAGTGGCCGGGTCGGGCCGGTCGCGCACCCAATCCGGCAGGGTCAACTCGCCGTGCTGGGCCCGGGTGACCGGATCAGCGTCGCCGCCGACCCGACCCAGGACGCGCACCGCCCCGCGCTGGAGGTGCTGCTGTTGGGGGGCCGCCCGATCCGGGAGCCGGTCTTCCACTACGGACCGTTCGTGATGACCACCAAGGCCGAGCTGATCCAGGCGCTGGAGGACTACCAGGCCGGGAAGTTCGGCACCATCCCGCCCGACGCGCTGATGCCGCACACCGGCGGCTAGCGGCCTGCCGGGTCACTCCGGCGGGATGGTGGCGAAGCTGCCGGTGTCGAGCGCGTGCAGCAGCTGCCCGGCGATCCAGGCCAACGCGTCGTTATCGCGCGGCAGGGTGGCCTGCTCGTAGCCGACCAGCAGGTAGACCGCCCAGGCCGCGAAGAGTTGGGCGGGGCGCGCCTGGTGCAGGATCTCGAAGGCCGACTCGTACATGATGTCGAAGCGCTGCCGGTCGACCTCCTCCTGGATCGCGCGGACCTGCGGATCGGTCGAACTCCACGACCGGATGGCCGCTTCGGCGCCGTGCGGCAGCCCCAACCCGATCTGAATCAAGGTGTCGATCCGGCGACGCGGATCGGGATCGGTGCGCACCTCTTCCACCAGCCGCAGGGTCAGCGCCTCCTGCCAGTGTTTGACCAACGCCCGGGTGTACGCCGACCAGTTGGCGAAGTAGTGGTAGAAGGAGCCGGTCGTCACGCCCAACCGGTTGCACACCTCGGCCAGCTTCAGCCCGCCGTAGCCCAGGTCGGACAGCACGTCGAGGCCGACCTCGAAGTAGGCCTCCCGGGAGATCACGGTCGCCATGTTCGGAACTGTAATTCGCGGCGCGTCGGGCTCGGCACCGATCCCACCGATGACCCGCTCGCCCGCTCCGCCCGGTGCGGCGGTCGCTGTTCTACGGTGGGCAGATGAAAGTCAGTGTGAACCTGGATAAGTGCGTCGGCATCGGGATGTGTGAAGTTGCGGCGCCGAACGTGTTTGAGGTCGGCGACGACGGTCAGTCGCACGTGCTGGTCGACGAGATCGCCGAGGCCGACGTTGCCGGCGTCAAGCAGGCGGTCGCCAATTGCCCCACGGAAGCGTTGACGATCCAGGACTGATCCCCAGTCTGGGGATTAGCTGAGCCGCCGGGGCCACGGCGTGATCTATGGCACAATTTAGCGGTGCGGTATACCGCGAGCCGGGGGCCGGGACGCCCCCCCGCAGCGAAGGCGGCGGAGACGCGGAAACGCATTGTGCGTGTGGCCCGCGAGGTTTTCAGCGAACTCGGTTACGACGCGGCCACTTTCCAGGCGATCGCCCTGCGCGCCGATTTGACCCGCCCGGCGATCAACCACTACTTCCCCAGTAAACGTGTGCTGTACCGGGAAGTGGTGGAGCAGACCAACGAGCTGATCATCGCCACCGGGATGGAACGGGCGCGGCGCGAGACCACCTTGATCGGACGGGTCTCGGCGTTCATCGAAACCGCGGTCCAGGCCGACTCCGAGGACCGGTCGGCGGCGGCGTTTCTGGTGACCTCGGTGCTGGAATCGCAGCGGCACCCGGAATTGCGTCTGGTCGAGCACGACTCGCTGCTGAACTCCCGGGAGTTTTTGACCTGGGCGGTCACCGACGCGATCGAGCGCGGCGAACTGGCCACCGATTCCGACGTCGCGTCGCTGGTGGAGATGCTGACCGCGGTGCTGTGGGGCGTCGGCTTCTACGCCGGTTTCGTCGGCAGCCATCAGCAACTGGAGGACATCACCACCAACCTGCGCCGGCTGCTGGCCAACAAACTCTGGCGGCACCAGGACTAACCCCGCGCAGTGATCTGAGCCACAGCAGCAGATAGGCTGCCTAACTTATTCGGTAGCATGGCGCAGGACATGACTGATCTGGATGAAGTGCGGTCGGTCCGAACCGACGGCGACAGCTGGGAGATCACCGAATGCGTCGGTGCCACGGCGCTATCGGTGGCGGCCTGCCGGGCAGCCGAAACCGCGCAACCGCAACCCCTGATCCGCGACGAGTTCGCCTACCTGCTGGTGTCCAAGGCCGGCGAGGCCTGGGCGCGGCTGGCCAGCGGCCGCCTGGACTGGCTCGACGACGACGACGAGTACGGGCGTCGGGTGACCGACCTGGGGCGCGACTACCAGGCGGTGCGCACCCACTTCTTCGACGCCTACTTCGCCGACGCGACGGCGGCCGGCATCCGGCAGGCGGTGATTCTGGCGGCCGGATTGGACGCCCGGGCCTACCGGTTGGACTGGCCGGTGCACACCACCGTGTACGAAATCGACCAGCCCCAAGTGCTGGCCTACAAGGGGGCGACGCTGGACGCGGCCGGCGCGCGGCCCACGGCGACCCGGCGGGCGGTGCCGATCGACTTGCGCGACGATTGGCCGTCGGCGCTGGCCGGCGCCGGCTTCGACGCGGCGCAGCCGACCGCCTGGCTGGCCGAGGGCCTGCTGCCCTACCTGCCCGCCGACGCCCAGGACCGGCTCTTTGAGATGGTGACCGCGCTGAGCGCCCCGGGCAGCCGCATCGCCGTCGAAGCGTTCGCCATGTTTCGGCCCGGCGCCGACGGGCAACGCCGCCAGGTTTCGCGTGAGCGGCGGGCCCGGTTGCGGGACCGGTTGGGCCTCGACGTCAACGTCGAGTCGCTGGTCTACCACGAAGACGACCGCGCCGACGCCGCGTCGCTGCTGGACCAGCACGGGTGGCACGTGCAGGCGGTGGACAGCCGCGACGAGGCGGCCCGGCTGGGCCGGGCGGTGCCCGACGACCTGGCCGAGCAGACCGCCAGCACCACGCTGCTGATCGGTCGGCGTTAACCACCCCCAACCGAAGGACACCGATGAGCACCATGCGCACGCACGACGACACCTGGGACATCACCACCAGCGTCGGTACCACCGCGGTCATGGTGGCCGCGGCCCGCGCGATCGAAACCGATCGCCCCGATCCGCTGATCCGCGACCCGTACGCCAAGATCCTGGTCGCCGACGCCGGCACCGGGGTGTGGGAGTTCCTGCTCGACGACACGATCGACGCCCGGTTGGAAACCGTGGACCCGGAGTCGGCCGCCATCTTTCGGCACATGCGCGGCTACCAGGCGGTGCGCACCCACTTTTTCGACAGCTACTTCGCCGACGCCGTGGCCGCCGGGATCCGCCAGGTGGTGATCCTGGCGTCCGGGCTGGACTCCCGGGCCTATCGGCTGGACTGGCCGGCCGGCACCACCGTGTATGAGATCGACCAGCCCAAGGTGCTCGAGTACAAGGCCGCCACGCTGGCCGCGCACGGGGTGAGCCCGGCGGCGGACCGGCACGAGGTGCCGATCGACCTGCGCCAGGACTGGCCGGCCGCGTTGCGGGCGGCGGGATTCGACCCGGCGGCGCCGACGGCCTGGCTGGCCGAAGGGCTGTTGATGTACCTGCCCGGTGATGCCCAGGACCGCCTGTTCGCGCAGATCACCGAGCAGAGCGCGCCGGGCAGCCGGGTCGCGACCGAGACCGCCGGGACCCACTCCGACGAACGGCGCGAGGAGATGCGGGAACGGTTCAAGAAGACCGCCGAGCAACTCGGGATCGCCCAGCCCGTCGACTTCGCGGACCTGACCTACAACGACCCGGACCGCGCCGACGTCGCCGCCTGGCTGGGCGGGCACGGCTGGCGGGCCACCGCGCAGCACTCCCAGGACGAGATGCGGCGGCTCGGTCGCTGGCTGGAGGTGCCGATGGGCGACGACAAGGACGCCTTCTCCGAGTTCGTCACCGCCAGCAAACTCTGACGACGACCTGTTGCCCAACCAGCTGGTTGGTTAGGATTGGGTTTCCGCCGGTGAGGAAGGGAACCCATGAGCACCCCTGAGGTCGTCGCCCCCGTCACATCGGCCATCCCACAAACCGTTGCCGGACTACGGGATACCTTCGCCACCGGGCGCACCCGCGACGTGGCGTGGCGGCGCGCCCAGCTGCGCGGCATCGAGGCGATGATGGCCGAGAACGAAGCCAAGATCGCCGCCGCGCTGGAAGCCGACCTGGGCCGCAAACCGTTCGAGTCGTGGCTGGCCGACACCGCCACCACCGTCGGCGAAGCCCGCTACGCCGCCAAACACGTCAAGAAATGGATGCGGCGCCGGCACCGGCTGCTGGAGCGCGCGCAACTGCCCGGCCGCGGCTGGGTGGAGTACGAACCGTACGGCACGGTGCTGATCATCGGCGCCTGGAACTTCCCGTTCTACCTGACGCTGGGTCCGCTGGTGGGCGCGGTGGCGGCCGGAAACACCGTGGTGCTCAAACCATCTGAGATCGCGCCGGCCTCGTCGCAGCTGATGGCCGAACTGGTGCCGGCCTACCTGGACCGCGACGCGATCGTGGTGGTCGAAGGCGACGGCGCGGTCAGCCAGGAACTGATCGCCCAGGGTTTCGACCGGGTGATGTTCACCGGCGGCACCGAGATCGGGCGCAAGATCATGGCCGCCGCGGCCGAACACCTCACCCCGGTCACCCTCGAGCTGGGCGGCAAAAGCCCCTGCATCGTGGCCGCCGACGCCGATGTGGACGTCGCGGCCAAACGCATCGCGTGGACCAAACTGGTCAACTCCGGGCAGACCTGTGTGGCACCCGACTACGTGCTGGCCGACGCCACCATCCGGGACCGGCTGGTCGCCAAGATCGGCGAGGCGATCACCAGCTTCTACCCCGATCAGCCGCAGGGCATGCGGATCGTCAACCAACGCCAATTCGACCGGCTGACCGGCTATTTGGCGAACACCCGGGGCACGGTGGCGCTGGGCGGCGGCTCGGAGGCCGCGACGTTGCGCATCGAGCCGACCGTGGTCGTCGGCCCCGACCCGGACGAGCCGCTGATGACCAACGAGATCTTCGGCCCCATCCTGCCAGTCATCTCCGTCGAATCCCTCGACGACGCAATATGTTTCGTCAATGCTCGGCCGAAACCCTTGGCGGCCTATGTGTTCACCAAAACCCGCGCGGTGCGGGAGCGGGTGATCAACCAGGTACCGGCCGGCGGCATGCTGGTCAACCACCTGATCTTCCAGGTGTCGACCGCCAAACTGCCATTCGGTGGGGTCGGCCCGTCCGGGATGGGTGCCTACCACGGCCGGTGGGGCTTCGAGGAATTCAGTCACCGCAAGTCGGTGCTGACCAAACCGACCCGACCCGACTTATCCCAGATGATCTACCCGCCGTATACAGAGAAGGCGTGGAAGTTGGCGCGCCGGCTGTTCTAGCCGGCGACCGAGCAATCACATTCAGAGAGGAAACTCATGCCCGGAGTGCAGGATCGCGTCATCGTCGTTACCGGAGCCGGTGGCGGGCTGGGTCGGGAATACGCCCTGACCCTGGCCCGTGAGGGCGCCAGTGTGGTCGTCAACGACCTGGGTGGGGCCCGCGACGGGACCGGCGCCGGACACAACATGGCCGACCACGTGGTGGCCGAGATCAAGGACGCGGGCGGGCGCGCGGTGGCCAACTACGACAGCGTCGCCGACGAAGCGGGCGCGGCCAACATCATCAAGACCGCGCTCGAGGAGTTCGGCAAGATCGACGGGGTGGTGTCCAACGCCGGCATCCTGCGCGACGGCACCTTCCACAAGATGACGTTCGACAACTGGAACGCCGTGCTGCAGGTGCACCTGTACGGCGGCTACCACGTGATCCGCGCCGCCTGGCCGCACTTCCGGGAGCAAAGCTTCGGCCGGGTCGTGGTGGCCACCTCCACCAGCGGGCTGTTCGGCAACTTCGGCCAGGCCAACTACGGTGCGGCCAAGCTCGGGTTGGTCGGGCTGATCAACACGCTGTCCATCGAGGGCGCCAAGTACAACATCAAGGCCAACGCGCTGGCCCCGGTCGCGGCCACCCGGATGACCGAGGACATCCTGCCGCCGGAGGTGCTGGCCAAGCTCAAGCCCGAGTTCGTCGCGCCGGTGGTGGGCTACCTGTGCACCGAGGAGGTGCCCGACACCGGGTCGGTGTTCATCGTCGGCGGCGGCCGGGTGCAGCGCGCCGCGCTGTTTGAGAACGCCGGCGCCAACTTCGAGAACCCGCCGTCGGTCGACGAGGTGGCCGCGCAGTGGGAGACCATCAGCGACCTGTCGGCCGCCAAGCAGGCCAGCTTCTCGGTCCGCTAATTTTGCCGAGCATTGCGCTCATGACTGTGCGGTTTCATACGCCCCGTCGCCGGAAAGCGTATGAAACCGCACAGTCGGCGCAATTTTCTGCTCGCCGGGGTTAGGCGGCCCGCAGCACGACCGGGTCGTCGGTGGCGTTGCGGGCATCGCCGTCGCAGGGGCCGCCCCAGTCCTCGTCGAGGACGCCCTCCAAGGCGAAGGCCACGTCGTTGGTCAGCGAGGTCAGCAGCCGGGCGGTGGTGCCGGCGGCGATGGCGCTGATCCCGGCGAGGACGGCTGCGGTGGTCATGCGCATCATGGTGGTTCTCCTTGGTGGGGCGGTCTCGGTATGCGGATGACTGTAGCGCACATGTCGATGCAGTGCAACAGTTTGGCTGCTACGGAAATGGCGTGCTGCGCTAGCGGTAGCCGGATCCAAGACCGTCGCTCACCCGATGTTCTCCGCAAAGCACCAGTTAGAGACGGTTTCCCGCGTCGCGGAGAGCGGTGCCGCACTAACTGCAGCGCCGCTCCATTTTTAGCCGCGCGCGATGGCGCCGAAACCGTTCAGCCGAGCAGCGCGCGACGCAACCGGTCCAGGTCGGTGCGGGTCACCTCGGCCGCGCGCAGGTAGCCGGCCAGCGAGCCGAAATTGTCGTCGATCGCGCGGCGCGCGGTGTCCAGGTACTCCGGGCGGACCCCGAGCACCGCCTCGGTCAACCGGGCCTCGCTGAACGTCACCAGCTCCGGCGGCACCTCGTTGCTGGCGCGCTGCTGGATCATCTCCACGATCTTCGCCCGCAGTTGCGGCACCGCGTCGTTGCTACGCAGATAGTCGGCCATGATGGCGTCCCGGTCGACGCCGACCGCCTCCAACACCACCGCGACGGTCAACCCGGTGCGGTCCTTGCCGGCCAGGCAGTGTGTCAGTACCCGGCGGCCGGCGCCGAGCAGCGTGACGACGCGATGCGCGGCGCGGCGCGCGCCCGGCAGGGTGGGGAAGCGGCGGTACTCCTCGGTCATGTAGCGGGCGGCGGCGTCCTGGATCGACTCCGCATCGGGCTGTTCGGTCAGCAACCGGGTGAACGCGTGCTCATGCGGGGAGCCACCGTCGTCGGTGTCGGCGGCCAGGTCCGGGAACGGCAACAGGTGGATGTTCACCCCGTCGGGAACCCGGCCCGGTCCGCGACGCTCCACTTCGCGGGGGGAGCGCAGGTCGGCGATATCGCTGATCCCGAGCCGGCGCAGCTCGGCGCGACCGTCGTCGGTCAAGCCGCTCAGCTCGCCGGACCGGAACAGCCGACCCGGCGCGACGGCCGCCGCATTGTCGGCGACGTCGCGGAAGTTCCACGCCCCGTCCAGTTCTCGCACCTCGGTGGTCACGGCTGCGTCACCGCCGCCGCGAATGCGCTCTTGTCCCGACCGAGCTCGGCGCGGGCGATGGAGCGCAGGTGCACCTCGTCGGGTCCGTCGAAGATGCGCATGGCGCGATGCCACCCGTACAGGCGGGCCAGCGGGGTGTCATCGCTGACGCCGGCCGCACCGTGTACCTGGATGGCGCGGTCGATGACGTCGCAGGCGACCTGCGGGGCCACCGCCTTGATCATCGCCACCAGGTGGCGCGCCTCCTTGTTGCCGTGCTGGTCGATGGTCCACGCGGCCTTCTCGCATAACAGCCTGGCCTGGTCGATCTCGTTGCGGGACTTGGCGATCGACTGCTGCACCACACCCTGTTCGGCCAGCGGCCGGCCGAACGCCACCCGGTTGCGGGCCCGGTCGACCATCAGCGCCAACGCCCGCTCGGCGGCGCCCAGGGCGCGCATGCAGTGGTGAATACGACCCGGACCCAACCGGGCCTGGGCGATCGCGAAACCGGCGCCCTCCTCGCCCAGCAGGTTGGCGGCCGGCACCCGCACGTTGTCGTAGATCACCTCGCAGTGCCCGTGCTGATCCTGCCAACCGAACACCGGGGTGGAGCGCACCACCGTCACGCCCGGGGTGTCCATCGGCACCAGGATCATCGACTGCTGCTGGTGGGCGGCGGCGTCGGGGTTGGTGCGGCCCATCACGATCAGGATCTGGCAGCGCGGGTCGGCCGCACCCGACGTCCACCATTTACGGCCGTTGATGACGTAGTCGCCGCCGTCGCGGGTGATGCTGGTTTCGATATTGCGGGCGTCGCTGGAGGCCACCGCCGGTTCGGTCATCGAGAACGCGCTGCGGATCTCGCCGTCCAGCAGCGGCCGCAGCCACCGCTGGCGTTGGTCCTCGGTGGCGAACAGGTGCAGGGTTTCCATGTTGCCGGTGTCGGGGGCGGCGCAGTTGAGCGCCTCGGGTGCGATGTCCACGCTCCAGCCGGTCAGCTCGGCCAGCGGCGCATACTCCAGGTTGGTCAGCCCCGACTCGGCCGGCAGGAACAGGTTCCACAGCCCACGCCGTTTGGCCTCGCGCTTGAGGTCTTCCACGATCGGGGGCACCGTGTGATCGTCCGGCCCGGCCCCGCGGCGATACCGCTCGTAGTCGGCCTCGGCGGGAAACACCCGCTCGATCATGAACGCCGACAACCGCTTGTGATAGTCGGCCGCGGTGGCCGACATCGCGAAGTCCATGCCCGTCACGATATGACACCTGTCGACTACCGGCGCGAGCAGACGCAGACTCGCATGCTGCGGTGCGGATTCGTGCGATTCTGTGTCTGCTCGCGGTAGATGCCGCGGTAGATATGGGGGCATGACCGAGAGCCGCCCGCCGTTCCCGCCGTTCACCTTCGAGACCGCGACCCAGAAGGTGCAGGCCGCCGAGGATGCGTGGAACACCCGCGACCCGATCACGGTGAGCCGGGCCTACACCGTGGACTCGCGGTGGCGCAACCGCGATGAGCACATCGTCGGCCGCGACCAGATCGTGGCGTTCTTGACCCGCAAGTGGCAGCGGGAACTGGACTATGTGCTGCGCAAGAGCCTGTGGGACTTCCACGACAACCGGATCGCCGTGCGGTTCCAATACGAGTCGCGCGACGCGGCCGGGCAGTGGTACCGCAGCTACGGCAACGAGCTGTGGGAGTTCACCGCGACGGGCCTGATGTCGCGCCGGGAGGCCAGCATCAACGACGTGCCGATCGCCGCCTCGCAGCGCCGCTATTTCGGGCCGCGCCCACCGGCCGAACACGGTCACGACATCCCGCTGTGGTGAGGCCCGGGTGGCCCCCAGAGTTTTGCGGTGACCCGCTAGGGTGACGGGGCACGCGGACTATCCACGGGCCGATGAGGAGGAACGGCGGTTGTGACCGATACGCAGACAACGGTGGGGGTGGTCGCCGAGTCCGGGGCCGACGAGCGACGCGTGGCCCTGGTCCCGAAGGCGGTCGCATCCCTGGTGAAAAGCGGCGTCGCCGTCGTCGTGGAATCGGGGGCGGGGGAACGCGCGCTACTGCCCGATCCGCTCTACACCGAGGCGGGTGCCACCGTCGGGGACGCCTGGGCGGCCGAGATCGTCGTCAAAGTGGCGCCGCCGACCGCCGCGGAGGTGGACCGGTTGCGTGCCGGCCAAACGCTGATCGGGTTCCTGGCTCCCCGCAACGCCGACAATCAGATCGACGCGCTCAAGGCCGCTGGGGTGCAGGCGTTCGCGTTGGAGGCGATCCCGCGGATCTCCCGGGCCCAGGTGATGGACGCGTTGAGCTCGCAGGCCAACGTGTCCGGGTACAAGGCGGTGCTGCTGGCGGCCTCGGAGTCCACCCGGTTCTTCCCGATGCTGACCACCGCGGCGGGCACCGTGAAGCCGGCCACCGTGCTGGTGCTCGGCGTCGGGGTGGCCGGGCTGCAGGCGCTGGCCACCGCCAAGCGGCTGGGCGCCCGCACCACCGGCTACGACGTGCGCCCCGAGGTGGCCGACCAGGTGCGGTCGGTGGGGGCGCAGTGGCTCGACCTCGGCATCGACGCGGCCGGGGAGGGCGGTTATGCCCGCGAACTCACCGACGCCGAACGCGAGCAGCAGCAGAAGGCGCTGGAGCAGGCCATCACCGGCTTCGACGTGGTGATCACCACCGCGCTGGTGCCCGGCCGGCCGGCGCCGAGGTTGGTGACCGCCGCCGCGGTGGAGGGCATGAAGGCCGGCAGCGTGGTGGTGGATCTGGCCGGCGAGACCGGCGGGAACTGCGAGCTGACCGAGCCCGGCCAGACCGTCGTCCGCCACGACGTCACCATCGCCTCCCCGTTGAACCTGCCGGCGACGATGCCCGAGCACGCCAGCGAGCTGTATTCCAAGAACATCACCGCGCTGCTGGAGCTGCTGGTCACCGACGGCCAGCTCGCCCCGGACTTCGGCGACGAGGTGGTCGCGGCGGCCTGTGTGACCCGAACTGGAGAGGACGCCTGATGCTCTACGACGACCTGTTGGCCAACCTGGCGATCCTGGTGCTGTCCGGATTCGTCGGCTTCGCCGTGATCTCCAAGGTGCCCAACACGCTGCACACCCCGCTGATGTCGGGCACCAACGCCATCCACGGCATCGTGGTGCTGGGCGCACTGCTGGTGCTCGGGCGGGTCGAGCACCCCTCGCTGGCCCAGCAGATCATCCTGTTCGTCGCGCTGGTGTTCGGCACCCTGAACGTCATCGGCGGGTTCATCGTCACCGACCGGATGCTGGGCATGTTCAAGGGCAAAAAACCCGGCAAGCAGGTCGCCAAGGTCGAGGAGCCGGCCGCCAAATGAACTACCTCGTCACGATCCTTTACCTGGTCGCGTTCTCGCTGTTCATCTACGGCCTGATGGGCCTGACCGGGCCCAAGACCGCGGTGCGCGGCAACCTGATCGCCGCGGTCGGGATGGCCATCGCGGTGGTGGCCACGCTGATCCTGATCCGCGACACCGACCACTGGCCGCTGATCATCGCCGGGCTGCTGCTGGGGGTGGTGCTCGGCGTGCCGCCGGCGCGGCTGACCAAGATGACCGCGATGCCGCAGCTGGTGGCGTTCTTCAACGGCGTCGGCGGTGGCACGGTGGCGTTGATCGCGTTGAGCGAGTTCATGGACACCGACGGCTTCTCCAACTTCCAGCACGGCGAGAACCCGACCGTGCACGTCGTGGTGGCGTCATTGTTCGCCGCGATCGTCGGGTCGATCTCGTTCTGGGGGTCGATCATCGCGTTCGGCAAACTGCAGGAGATCATCTCCGGGCGGCCGATCGGTATCGGTCGGTTGCAGCAGCCGCTGAACCTGTTGCTGCTGGCGGCGGCGGTGGCCGCCGCGGTCGTCATCGGGGTGCAGGCGCATCCCGGCAGTGGCGGGGCGTCGCTGTGGTGGATGATCGGCCTGCTGGTCGCAGCCGCGGTGCTGGGCCTGATGGTGGTGCTGCCGATCGGCGGCGCCGACATGCCGGTGGTCATCTCGCTGCTCAACGCGATGACCGGGTTGTCGGCGGCGGCGGCCGGTCTGGCGCTCAACAGCACCGCGATGATCGTGGCCGGCATGATCGTCGGCGCCTCCGGGTCGATCCTGACCAACCTGATGGCCAAGGCGATGAACCGGTCCATCCCGGCGATCGTGATGGGCGGCTTCGGCGGCGGTGGGGTGGCGCCCGGCGCCGATGGCGGCGGCGACAAACACGTCAAGGCCACCTCGGCGGCCGACGCGGCCATCCAGATGGCCTACGCCAACCAGGTCATCGTGGTGCCCGGCTACGGCCTGGCCGTCGCGCAGGCCCAGCACGCCGTCAAGGACATGGCCAGCCTGCTGGAGGACAAGGGGGTGCAGGTCAAGTTCGCCATCCACCCGGTCGCCGGCCGTATGCCCGGGCACATGAACGTGCTGCTGGCCGAGGCCGAGGTCGACTACGACGCGATGAAGGACATGGACGACATCAACGACGAGTTCGCCCGCACCGACGTGGCCATCGTCATCGGCGCCAACGACGTCACCAACCCGGCCGCGCGCAACGACCCGTCCAGCCCGATTCACGGCATGCCGATCCTCAACGTGGATCAGTCGCGGTCGGTGATCGTGCTCAAGCGATCGATGAACTCCGGCTTCGCCGGGATCGACAACCCGCTGTTCTACGACGAGGGCACCACCATGCTGTTCGGGGATGCCAAGAAGTCGGTGTCGGAGGTCATCGAGGAGCTCAAGGCGCTGTAGCCCGCCGAGCAGACGTAAAAGCCCCCGTTTCCGGCGGAAATCGGGGGCCTTTACGTCTGCTCGCGGTCAGACCGGGGGATAGGCGGGCGGTGGATAACCCTGGCCGTCCGTCACGCCGCGCAAACCCCAGAAGACGTAGTTGAAGAAGTACTCGATCTCGTCCGTGGCGTCGTAGTCCGGATTCGGATCCATCGGCCAACCTCCCTGCATCACCCCGACGTGGCGAGTCTAGCGCTGCCGACGTCCCGCCAACACAGCAGTGGCGGCATTGCCTAGACTATCCAACCAGTTGATTGACTCCGGGTGACAACCCGCCCTGCCGATAGTGAGAACCATGCCCTCCGAGACCACTAATGGCCTTACCCGCCGCGAGGAGCTGCTGGCCGTCGCCACCAAGCTGTTCGCGGCCCGCGGCTACCACGGCACCCGGATGGACGACGTCGCCGACGTGGTCGGGCTGAACAAGGCCACCGTCTACCACTACTACGCCAGCAAGTCGCTGATCCTCTACGACATCTACCAGCAGGCCGCCGAGCGCACCCTGGCCGCCGTGCACGACGACCCGTCCTGGACCGCGCGGGAAGCCTTGTACCAGTACACGGTGCGGCTGCTGACCCAGATCGCCACCAACCTGGAGGGCGCCGCGGTGTACTTCCAGGAGCAGCCCTACATCACCGAGTGGTTCACCGAAGAGCAGGTCGCCGCGATCCGCGAGCAGGAGATCAAGGTCTACGAGCATGTGCACGGGCTGATCGACCGCGGCATCGCCAGCGGCGAGTTCTATGACTGCGACTCGCACGTGTTGGCGTTGGGCTACATCGGGATGACGCTGAGCAGCTACCGCTGGCTGCGGCCCAGCGGCCGGCGCACGGCCAAGGAGATCGCCGCCGAGTTTTCCACCGCGCTGCTGCGCGGCCTGATCCGCGACGAGGCGGTCCGGGTCGAGTCCCCGCTGGGCGTCAGAACCGAAATCGATACAGCCGGTCATAGTTCCTGACCGCCGGCAGGGCCCCGAAGAGGCGGTACAGCACCCGTTGCGGCGTGGCCGGGATCTGCGTCGGGTCGATGAACGTTGCGCTCTGCACCAGGCCGAGTCGCGGGTTCCACTCGGAAAGTTCATGACCGTCCCGGGTGCCCCATTTGACGATGCCCTTGGTGAAGACCTTGGAGAGCCGGGGACCCGATTCGGACAGCAGGTCGGCCAGCAGCTCGCCGGTGCCGAATCGATCGGTCAACCGGTGCAGCAGGTCGCCGATCTCCGCGGCGGCCAGGTACATCAGCAGGCCTTCGGCGACGATCAACGCGGGACGATCCGCCGGTACCCGATCGAGCCAGCCGGGGTCGGTGACCGAGGACCCGATCATCGTGTAGCCGGGACGATCGTCGTACAGCTCACGCCGCAAGTGAATGACCTGCGGGACGTCGACGTCGAACCACTGCACCCCGGCCGGCGGCTGCAGCCGGTCGATCCGGGTGTCCAGCCCGCAGCCCAGATGCAGCACCACGGCGTCGGGGTGGCGGGCCAGGAAGTCGGCCGCCCACCCGTCCAACTGCTTGGCGCGCAACGCCACCAGGAACTGGTTGGTCCACGGCTGGATGGACCGGTGCACCCGGGCGAAGTCGTAGTCGATGCGATCCACGGCGTCCGCGGCCGCGCGGTCGCCGAGAACCGGCTGGGCTGACCGGCTTTCGTAGGCCCGCAGGTACAGCGTGCACAGATTCGTCCACTCCACCGAGCCCCAGCGCACGCCGCGGAAGTCGACCTTGTCGGGCTGCGTCGTCATCGTGTCCTCCGTTCGGCACGAAACTTGGCCCACCGCTGCGTCATCGCGTCGCCGTCGCTGGTGCAGAAGTCGCAGAAGTCCCGGAAGTCCTCCAGCCGTTCCCGCTGTTCGACGCGGTCCGCGCCCAGCAACGACAGGCCGAACGTGGCGGTGTCGATGCCGCCACGCATCCGGCTCAGTTGCGCGGTGAGCACCTGGGTGAAACCGCCGGGGGTGACCCGGTACTGATGCTGACGGGTGGCCGCGGGCAGCCGCTCGATCATGCCGCCGTCGTGCAGTTGGCGGGCGACGGTGCTGACCGACGCCTTGCTCACCGACAACGCCGCGGCCAGCTCCGCCAACGACTGCTGCGGCGGGTCGCAGATCATCAGCCAGCCGTAGATGCGGCCCATGGTGCGGGTGCCGCCGATGGCTTCGAAGAACAACCCGATCCGGTCGACGAACTCGGCTTCATCGGGAGACATTGACCACCTCAAGCAATCAGTACGTTCAGTCTGTACTGAACGCTACTAATGTAGTCGTGGCGGCGGTCGGCGGTCAAGGCGAGGTCAGGCCGGTGTCGACGACCGGCCCGTCCGATAGGGCTGAAACCCGCGCGGTGACGGGGAGATAACAATCCGGACCGAAACTGTGGCGACGCGGCACGCAGATACCGGGGACAGTGACCCGGGCAAATTACCGTCAGTACGTGAACCGTCGAATGGCCCTGAAACTACCGCTGCTGCTGGCGGCCGGCACCGCGTTGACCCACGTACCGCGTGCCGCTGCCGAACAACCCACCCGGTGGTCACCGGACCGCGCCAACCGCTGGTATCAAGCGCAGGGTCAGCTCGTCGGCGCGAACTTCATCACCTCCACCGCGATCAACCAGCTGGAGATGTTTCAGACCGGCACCTACGACCCGCGACGCATCGATACCGAGTTGGGCTGGGCCCGGTTTCACGGGCTGAACACGGTGCGGGTCTTCCTGCACGATCAGCTCTGGGCCCAGGACTCGCGGAGCTTTCAGCTGCGGCTGGCGCAATTCGTCGGCATCGCCGCGCGGCACCGCATCAAGCCGCTGTTCGTGTTCTTTGACTCCTGCTGGGATCCGCACCCCAGGGCCGGGCGCCAGCGCGCACCCAAGCCGGGGGTGCACAACTCCGGGTGGGTGCAAAGCCCCGGCGCCGAACGCCTCGCCGACCCCCGCTACCGACCCACCCTGCAGGCCTACGTCACCGGGGTACTGACCCAATTCCGCAACGACGATCGGGTGCTGGGCTGGGACCTGTGGAACGAGCCCGACAACCCGGCGAAGGTGTACGGCAGCCTGGAGCCCAGCGACAAACTGGACCGGGTCGCCGACCTGTTGCCCCAGGTATTCGGGTGGGCCCGTTCGGTCGACCCCAGCCAGCCGCTGACCAGTGGGGTGTGGCAAGGGGACTGGGATGCGGGCAGCCGCAGCACCATCGCCGGCATCCAACTCGACAACTCCGACGTGGTTACCTTCCACAGCTACGACGGACCGTCGGGCTTCGAGAACCGCATTGGGGAGTTGGCCTCGCTGGGGCGGCCGATCATGTGCACCGAATACATGGCGCGCCCCCAGGGCAGCACGGTGGAAAAGATCCTGCCGATTGCGCAGCGGCACAACGTCGGTGCGTTCAACTGGGGTCTGGTCGCCGGGAAGACCCAGACCTACTTCCCGTGGGATTCCTGGGATCACCCCTACACCACCATCCCGAAGGTGTGGTTCCACGACCTGCTGCGACCCGACGGGCATGCCTTTCAGGACACCGAAAGCCAAACCATCCGTGCGCTGACCGGGGTGCGCCCGGCGTAGCGCACACTGATGACCATGACTGACCTATTCGGACTGCCGGGAAAGGTCGCCGTGGTCACCGGCGGCGGCCGCGGCATCGGCTTGATGATGGCGCGGGGACTGCTGCAGGCCGGCGCGACGGTGTACCTGTCCAGCCGCAAAGAGGCCGAACTCGACGCCGCGGTCAGCGAGCTGGCGACGCACGGACCGGTGTACGCGATCCCGGCCGATCTCGGCACCGCCGACGGTGTCGCCGCGCTGGCCGCGGGACTGGCCGAGCGGGAGAACGCGATTCACGCGCTGTTCAACAACGCCGGGGCGACCTGGGGGGCGCCGTTCGCCGAGTTCCCCGAGTCCGGCATCGACAAGGTGCTCGACGTCAACGTCAAAGGCGTGCTGCTGTTGACGCAGGCGCTGACGCCGATGCTGCGGGCCGGCGCGACCGCCGACGATCCGGCCCGGGTGATCAACACCGGCAGCGTCGACGGGCTGCGGGCGCCGGCCAAGGGCATGAACAACTTCTCCTACAGCGCCAGTAAGGCCGCCGTGCACATGCTGACCCGGCACCTGGCCGGCGAACTCGCCCCGGAGATCCTGGTCAACGCGATCGCGCCGGGTTTGTTCGCCTCCAAGATGACCAAACACCTGCTGACCGCCGGGGACGATGTGGTGGGCGCTGGGTTGCCGCTCGGCCGGATCGGCAGCCCCGACGACATGGCCGGCATCGCCGTCTTCCTGGCCAGCCGGGCCAGCAGCTACATCACCGGCGCGGTGATCCCGGTCGACGGCGGCGTGAGCACCATCCGCTAAGCCCGTAAATGCTTGTTCAGGAAGGCGATCTGGTCGGCGACGACGCGCTCGAACGCCTCGCCGACGTAGATGTCGAAGTGGCCGTCCGGGTAGAGCTTGATCTCGCCGCGCGGCGCTCGGGCGGCGTGGCGCCGGGTGGGCCCGGCCGGGGCCACCGAGTCGGCGGCGCACACACAGAACAAGATCGGGCAGCTAACCTGCGCGGCCAACCGGCCCGGTCGGTAGGGCAGCAGTTTCAGGGCGAACCGGGCGGCCACCGCATTGGGCACGCCACCGCCCTCGGGCTGCAACGCCAGGTAGCCGGGGTAGGCGTCCGGGGTGGTCATCAGCGCGACCTCGCCGGGTCTGCCGGCCACCGGCACCATCACCGGGGACCAGCCGAGTCGGGCCGCGACCACATCCCGGAGCGCGAGCGTCATGATGCGCGCCATGACGCCGGGTTTGATCACCAGTGACGAGGCGATCCCGTCGGTGAACGGGCATTGGGAGACCACCGCCGCGATTCCCGGCACCCGGGCCGCGGTCGCGATCACATGCCCGCCCGCGAACGAGGTGCCCCACAACGCGATCCGGTCAGGGTCGACACCGGCCACGGTGCGGGCGTAGCCGACGGCGGCCGCCCAGTCGGCGAGCTGCTTGTTGTTGTCGAGGACCTGACGCGGCTGGCCCTCGCTGTCGCCGAAGTTGCGGTAGTCGAACACCAGGCAGGCGTAGCCGGCCGCGCAGAATCGTTCGGCGTAGGCATCCAGCCGCATGGTGCGCACCCCGCCCAGGCCGTGCGCCATCACCAGCAGCGGTGCGTCGCCGTCGCCGTCGGGCCGATACAACCAGGCGCTAATCCGGTCGTTACCGGAGGTGAACTGGACGTCCTCGCGAGGAGCCATGGCACAAAGGTATTACGCTCCGAGGCAGGTCCGCGGGAAGGAGGTCGATGAAATCCGACCTGCTATCCCGGCGCGACCTGGATTTCTTGTTGTTCGAATGGTTGCGGGTCGACGAGCTGACCCAGCGGGCGCGGTTCGTCGAACACTCCCGGGAAACCTTCGCCGACGTCCTGGACCTGTTCGAGCAGCTGGCCACCCGGTACTTCGCGCCGCACAACAAGAAGAGCGACGCGTGCGAGCCCAGCTTCGACGGCACGTCGGTCACCGTCATCGGCGAGGTCAAGGAGGCGTTGGACGCGGTCGCCCGGGCCGGTGTGCTCGGCATGACGATGGACTACGAGCTGGGCGGCGCCCAGCTGCCGGTGACCGTCGGGCAGGCCGGCACCGCCTGGCTGTCGGCCGCCAATGTCAGCACCGCCGGCTACCTGATGCTGACGGCGGGCAATGCGAATCTGTTGGCCACCTTCGGCGCCCCCGACCAGATCGACGCCTACGTCCGGCCGATGCTGGCCGGCCGGTTCTCCGGGACGATGTGTCTGTCGGAAACCCAGGCGGGTTCCTCGTTGGCCGACATCACCACCCGCGCCGAGCCCCGCCCGGACGGCAGCTACCGGCTGTTCGGGTCGAAGATGTGGATCTCCGGCGGCGACCACGAACTCACCGACAACATCGTGCATCTGGTGCTGGCCAAGATCCCGGGCGGCCCGCCGGGCACCAAGGGGATCTCGCTGTTCATCGTGCCGAAATTCCTGGTCGGGCCGGACGGGTCGCTCGGCGAGCGCAACGACGTGGTGCTGGCCGGGCTCAACCACAAGATGGGATTCCGGGGCATCACCAACACCGTGCTGAACTTCGGGGAGGGCGGATTCCGGCCGGGCGGTGAACCCGGCGCGGTCGGCTACCTGGTCGGCGAACCGCACCGCGGCCTGACCTACATGTTCCACATGATGAACGAGGCCCGGCTGGGCGTGGGGATGGGCGCGGTGGCGCTCGGCTACACCGGCTACCTCAAGTCACTGGAGTATGCCCGGCAACGCCCCCAAGGCCGCCCGGTCACCGCCAAGGATGCCTCGACCGGTCAGGTGCCGATTATCGACCACCCCGACGTGAAGCGAATGTTGTTGGCGCAGAAGGCCTACGTCGAAGGCGCGCTGGCGCTGCTGCTGTACTGTGCCCGGCTGGTCGACGTGCAACACAGCCCGACCAGCGATGAGGAGCGGGACTCCGCGGCGTCGCTGCTGGACATTTTGACTCCGGTCGCCAAAAGCTGGCCGTCACAGTGGTGCCTGGTGGCCAACGACCTGGCCATCCAGGTGCACGGCGGGTACGGCTATACCCGCGAATACGACGTCGAGCAGCACTACCGGGACAACCGGCTCAACCCTATCCACGAGGGCACCCACGGGATTCAAAGCCTCGACTTGTTGGGCCGCAAGGTGGTTCAGCGTGGCGGCGCCAATCTGGCGGCGCTGGGCGCGGCGATCGCGGCCACCGTGTCGTCGGCCACCGCGATCGGCGGCGACCCGGCGCAGCTGGCCGCCCAGCTGGACACCTCCTGGCAGCGGCTGGTCGAGGTGACCGCGGCGATGTTCTCCTCGGGGGATATCGAGGCCGCACTCGCCAACAGCGTGATCTATCTGGAGGCATTCGGCCACCACGTCATCGCGTGGATGTGGCTGGAACAGCTGCTCGCCGCCCACGGCAAGGCCGGGGATTTCTACGACGGCAAACGCCAGGCCGCTCGCTTCTTCTTCGGGTATGAATTGCCGAAGACCGCACCGCAGCTGGACCTGCTGGCTCGGCTGGATCGGACCACGCTGGAGATGCACACCGGCTGGTTTTGACCCGGGCGGAACCGGACCACCTGAGGCTTTACAAAACTGCGCCGAAGTGTCACGCTGTTGCGGTGCCGCGCTCACGCTCGTTCGTGGCGGCGTCCGCCGGTGCGGTCGCCGCTCCCGCCCACGGTGGACGCGCCGTGGTGATCACCGAGGCGTCGTCGTCGATCGGCCGGGCGACCGCGGCTCGGGTGGCCCGGGGCGGCGATCTGGTCGTGCTGGGCAGCAGCGGTGACAGATGCGAGCGGTTCGCCGCCGGGCTGCGGGCGCGCGGCGCCGCGGTGTTCGCCGCGCCGCTGGATCTGGCCGACCCCGCCTCCATCGATCGGTTCGTTGACGCCGCGCACTATCTGGTCGGGCAGATCGACGTCATGGTCACCGACGTCACCCCGTTGGTGGCGACGGCCGGACCCTGCGCGATCGGCGCCCAGCACCTGGCGACCCGACTCGTTCCGCCGATGCTCGAGCGCGGGTCCGGCGATGTGGTGCTGGTCAGCGCGACGCCGCTGGCCCGAACCGGTCAACGGCACCTCGAGGCCTGGCTGGCGGGGCTCGACGCCGAGTTCGTCGGAACCGGGGTGCGGGTGTCGATCGTCCGGACGGCCCCGGCCGGCGGCCCCCTGGCGCCCGGCGCCGTGGGCCACTACGTCGCCGCGCTGCTGGAGCCGACGCGGCGCAGCCACCTGCGCGTCGTCGAGGTCATCCCGCCGCGGTAGCGACCCCGGTCAGCCGCGGCGGCGCACCAGCACGGACTGCTGGATGGCGCCGATCGCCCCCGCCTCGTCGAACAGGGTGCCCACCGTGGTGCCGATACCGTCCGGGCCGTAATTGGTTTCGGCGCGGATCCCGATCCATTCGCCCCGCGGGACGCGGTGCACGTGCACCACCAGGTCGGTGTTGAGGAACGTCCACGCGCGGATATCCAGTTTGGTGCCAATGCCGTTGGCGTCGTCGGCGACGGCGAACAGCCGCTGCAACGGTGTCATCGTCTCGCCGTGGACCAGATCCACCGTCGGGGTGATCCACGATTCCCCCGGACCGTCGGTCAGCGGTTCGGTCAGCCACCGCCAATCCAGGCTGTGCACGTAGTTGCGGTCCCAATCCTTTTCCAGGTTGCGGCTGCGGGCTTCGCTGAGCGGGCGCAGCGGGGCGGCCGCCGCGTGCGTCACCTCGGTGGTGTCGAGCCGCTGCAAGCGCCAGCCGCTGGCCCGGGCGACGGGCCGGGGCGCGCCGTCGGGTCCCGGGGCCAGCATGTCGGCGGTCAGCAGCTCAATTTGCTTGCCGGGACGGACGAGTTCGGCGCGCACCCACAGGTCGCCCTCGGCCGGCACCGGCCCCAGCAGGTCGACGGCGACCCTGCTCAGCCGGGTGTCGTCGCGGGCCGCGCAGCGCTCCAACGCCCGCACCAGCAACGCCGAAACCGGTGCGGCGTGCTGAATCTGGGCTGACCAGGTGCTGCGTACCAGGTCGGTCGCGACGAACTTCTCGCCGATGCCGGTGTCCTCGAGGCGTTCGTAGTAGCAGTCGGTCATCGTCCACCTTTATCGGCGCATCAGGGCAGGCCCGCCCCGGGGATATCCACGGTCACGGTGTCCAGCCGGGAGTTTCGGGTCCCGGCGAGCCGCTGCGGGTAGGCGTCGGTGCTCGACAGCAGAAACAGCGTGCGCCGCTCCGGACCACCCAGGGCGCAGGCGATCGCCGCGCGGTCGCCGACGTCGATGCGGTGGGTCACCTCGCCGTCGGCGACGATGCGCTCGAACCGATGCGCCAGCGTCATCGACGTCCAGACGCCGCCGTCGGCGTCCAGGGCGATGCCGTCCGGTGGGCCGTCGAGTCCGTCGGCGAAGACCCGCCGGTCCGACAGGGCGCCGTCGGCGCCGATCGCGAACGCGGTCAGGCGCCGGCCGATCGATTCGGCGACGATCAGCCCGCGGCCGTCCGGGGTGATCGCCATCCCGTTGGGAAAGTCCAGGCCCTCGGCGACCACCGTCGCGGTGCCGTCGGGGTCGACGCGCACGATGACGCCGTCGGTGAACGCCTGCGCGCCGAGGTAGGCCCGGCCGCGGCGGTCGACCACCATATCGCCGAGGTCGGCCGGGACGCGGTCGGTCACGTCGGCGACGGTGGTGACGGTTTCCCCGTCGTAGCGCAACAGCTGGCGGGCCGCGGTGGAGGCGATCAGCAGCGAGCCGTCCGGCCGGAACCCCAAGCCGGACGGCACGTGCCCGAGCAGCGGCAGGGTGGTCATGGCGCCGCCCAGGGTGACGGTGTGCACCGCCTCGCCGAGCATGTCGGAGAACCACAGCAGCCCTTCGAACCAGCGCGGCCCCTCGCCGAAGCAGAAGCCGTCGGCCAGCGGGGTGGGGGACAGCAGCGTGCTACCCATCCACCACCCCCGCTCCGTTACAAAACATCATAAAAGTGTCACGTACGGGGGTGGGCGGTGTCAACGCGGCGCGTCCAGCTCGCGGGCGACCGCCGCGTGATAGGCGTCGATGTTGGCCGGGTTGACCACCCGGAAGAACGCGTCGGGCAGCGGTGCGTCTTTGTACGCCTCGATCGTCATGGTCCGGCTGAACAGGGTGACGTCGTGACCGGGCCGACTGAATTGGTACTGAATCGTCATGCGGCCCTCCAGTCCGCCGTTGCCGTCGCGGTCATGACCCAGCCGTCCCACCGAAGTGAACACCCATATCCGCGGACGCATCGCGATCGCCAACTGCCAGGTGAACACCCGCTCGCCGTCGGGTCCGGCCTCCTCCCAGACATCGCCGACCCGCAGCGGCACCTCCGGCAGCTTGCCGATATGGGCGCTGCCTGGATAGGTCTTGGTCCAGTTGTCCGGGTTGGTGACGAAGTCGTAGACCGTTTCGGCGGGGTGCGCGAATGCCGTCTCGGAGCTTGTCGTAACGATGCCCAACTGGGTTGCCCTTTCCGCCGTGGGTGGCCGACGGCTATAGACTTTACAGATTGGTTCAGTAATGTCACGCTGGCCAGTGGCAGGCCGTCGGCCGCCGGAGATGGAGGTGCACGCGAACATGACAACCGACGCCGATCAGACCCAGTGGTCGGTCACCGGCCTGCTCGACTTGTTCGACGTCGCACCCGACGGCGCCGACCGGTTCACCGGCGTCACCGGCCTGGCCGGCGACGACGAGCGGCAGGTGGTGGAAGGCACCCAGGTGCTCGCCCAGGCGATTGTCGCGGTGGCCAAACGGTTTCCGGACAAGTCGGTGCGCTCGGTGCACGCGGTGTTCGCCCGGGCGGTGATGGTCGGACCCCCGGTCGAACTCGCCATCGATGTGGTGCACGAGGGCCGTTCGACGGCCACCGCGGTGGTGACCGCGCAGCAAAACGGCCGACGCTGCATCAGCATGACGGTGCTGGCCGATGTCCCCACTGCCGACGTCATCCGCCACCACCAGCCGCGTCCCGCGGTGGCCGCCCCCGCCGAGGCCAACGCCTGCGAGATGCCGATGATCGGACGCGAAGTGCGGCTGGTGGATGTGGTCGACGTCAACAGCCCCGACGAGGTCGGGCCGCCGGAACTGTACGCCTGGCTGCGCTACCAGCCGATCCCGGCCCGCGACGAGCTGGCCAAGGCGCTCATCGCGTATTTCACCGGGCACCTGGGGATTTCGACGACGATGCGCGCCCACCCGGGCATCGGCACCAGCCAGGCGCACCTGACGGTGTCCACCGCGCCGATGACCATCACGGTCAGCTTCCACGAACCGGTGTCCTGGGACGGGTGGCTGCTGTACTCCCACGAAAGCACCCAGGTCGGCGCCGGCATGTCCTATGTGCGCGGCACCGTGCACACCGAGGCCGGGGAGCTGATCGCCTCCTTCGCCCAGGACGCCCTGATCCGGCCGCTGCGCACCAGCGACACCGCGATCGCCGCCCAGGCCCGGCTGTAAGGCTTGCGTTCGGTGGATTTTTCGCGGGTCACCCTCGACGACGCCGATGCGGCCTTCCGCGCGGAGCTGCGGGATTTCCTGCGCACCCAGGTGACCGACGAGGTGATCCGCCGGGACCGGGCGACCGGCGACAATTTCGACGAAGGGGTGCATTTGGCGCTGGGCGCCCGCGGCTACCTCGCCGATGATTGGCGGACCGAATCCGAAGGCGGCTTTTCCGCGGTGCGGCGGCGCATCTTCGAGCTGGAGATCGGTCGGGCCCACACCCCGTGGTTTCACTGGGGTACGACGGCGATGGTGGCGCGGACGGTGGCCCGGTTCGCGGCGCCGGAACTGGTGAACGAGGTGCTGCCGGGTGTGCTGTCCGGTGCGGTGCGACTGTGCTTGGGCTACACCGAACCCGAGGGCGGCTCGGATGTGGCGACGTGCAAAACCCGGGCGGTGCGCGACGGCGACGGCTGGATCATCAACGGCTCCAAGATGTTCACCTCGAACGCCCAGCACAGCCGCTACGTCTTCCTGCTCACCAACACCGACCCGGACGCGCCGAAACACCAGAGCCTGACCATGTTTCTGGTGCCGCTGGACTCGGCGGGCATCGAGATCCAGGGCATCCGCACCGTCGACGGGGATCGCACCAACATCGTCTACTACAGCGATGTGCGGGTCGCCGACCGGTACCGGATCGGCGCGGTCAACGGCGGCTGGTCCATCCTGCGTGAGGCGCTCGATGTGGAACACGGCACCGCCGAGCGGGCCGCCGACGGCCTGCAGAAGATCGCCACCATGACCGAACACGGCCTGCTGATGGCCGAGGCCGTCGACAAGATCGCGGCCGGCGCGGCCGACGCCGACCGGTCGGTGAAGTACCGGTTGGGTCACGGCATCGCCCGGATGGAGGCGGCACTGAGCACCGCGGGGATGTTCGGCCGCGTTGCGATCGCGCAGACGATGCGGGACATCGCACCGGAGCTGATGGACATTCTCGGCGCCGCGTCGAGCCTGCCCGCCGAGACCGACGGCGCGGCCGATGACGGCGGCGCCGAATACCTGTTTCGGCTGGCGTCACCGACCGGGATCTACGGCGGCACCCTGGAGGTGTTTCGCAACATGATCGCCCGGCACGCGCTTGGCCTCGCCCGGACCTAGGCGTCAGCCGTCCACGGCCTTCAGCCCCACCGCGTGCCGCAGCTGCGCCAGGAACTGGTCGTCGTCGTCGCTGCGCACCATGTAGTGCGACACCGCGAGCCGGATCGCCGTCGCGGCCTTGACCGCACCGTTGGGGCCCGGCAGCAGCCGCTGCAACCGTGACCGCATCACCGGAATCACCCGCGACAGTTGCTCGATCACCACTTCGGGCTCGATATCGACGAGGCGCACACCGGAATACGAGTGCTGATAGTCGACGATGAACCGCAGCGCCGCGTCGAGTTTTGCCGTGCCCCGCAGGCCGGCGGTGGCCCGGCCGATTCCGACGTCGAAGGTGCGGCGCTCAAACGCGCCGAACGCGGCAAGCAGATCCTCCTTGGAGGCGAACCAGCGGTACAGGGTCGGCCGGGAAACCCCGGCCTGCAGCGCCACCTCGGACAGGCTCAGTTTGGTCTGCCCGCTGCGGCTGAGCACCTCGGCGGTGGCCAGCAGAATCCGGTGCTTGGTTGACCCGTCGTCGTCGACGACGGCGGTGTCCGGCTCCGCGGTCGGTTGCTGATCCACTGCTCAAACCTTACAAATCGTGGTGAATGTGTCGTGCCGTTGTGGTGCCACTGTAGGCCCCGCGGCGCGCGGATTCACAGCGCTTGCTGCAGCCGCGCCACCGTGTCGAGGTCGCCCAGCGCCGCCACGGATCGTTGCAGTCCTTCCAAAGCGATGTTTTCGGCTTGCATTCCACCCAGACCGGCGGTGGCCAACGCCGCCACATAGGCATACGCCGCGGCCTGCCGGTAACGCTCCCACAACTGGCCGCGGTCGAGTTCGGGGCCGCCGGCGGCGACCAGCGCCGCCCGATAGGTGCCGACCAGCTCGCGTTCACTGGCCCGCCGCTCCGCCGTGGTCATACTGGTGATCAGGGTGTAGGCCAGGTCGCGGGCCGGATGGCCGCGGCGGACCGCCTGCCAATCCAGCAGGCCGGCCGCGCCGTCGCGGAAGTAGCAGTTGCCCGGGTGGGCATCACCGTGCAGCACGGTATGCGGCGGCGCGTCGATCAGCCGGGCCACCGCGGGATAGTGCTCGATGATGAACCGGCCGTCCTCGACCCCCGGACGATCGGCCAGCCGCCGCGCCGACCGGCGCAGCAGCGCGGGCACCAACGGCACGCTGGGATCGCCGGACCCGGAGTACAGCCAGCCCAGCGGCCCGCCGCCCCCGACGGCGGGCAGGCGTCCCCAAAAGGCGGCGTGCAGCCCGGCCAGCAGCTCCACCACCCGGCCGGCGTGGTCCGCGTCCAGCGGATGCACGGTGTCCGGAAACTCGCACGGCCCGGCCGCCAGATCCTCCAGCACCAGCACGAACCGGCCGGTCAGGGCGTCGAATGCGGAGCCGAACGCGCGCGGCACCCCGGTGAGCTGCGGCGCCAAATCGCGATAGAACCGCACCTCGGTCTCGGCCAGCCGACCCAACTCGCCGATCAGTCGGGTGCCCGCCGCTCCGGCCGACATTTTGATGAACACCGACGCCGGGACGCCCGCGCCGGTCAGCGCCACCCGGGCCCGGCTGGTCGTCCCGGCGGTGCCATCGAGCACCGTCACCGACGTCACCCGCCGTCCCAGGATCCCGGTGAGCGTGTCGGTGTCCAGGTCGGCGATGCGCCGCGGAAATGTCCGCACGCCGCGCAGCGCCGCGTCGGTGGTCACCCGCGCAATCCCGTGTCCCAGATGCGCTGCCAGCGCCAGCAACGGAGGCACCCGCCGTGCCGTGTGCGTCATCGCGCCGCCTTCCGTCACCGCCCTAGATTACAAATAGCACAGGAATTGTAAAGCTGCCGCACAAAACCGGGATGGCATGGTTGCCTGCTGAAACGAAGCGAGGCGGAAGGTGGACCATGGCCGGACCGATGGACGGTGTTCGTGTCGTCGAACTCGGCGTCTGGGTGGCGGCCCCGGCGGCGGGCGGAATCCTCGCCGACTGGGGCGCGGACGTCGTCAAGATCGAGCCGCCGACCGGGGATCCGGGGCGCACATTCGCCCGGATGCTGGGCGTCCAGGGCGACCTGAACCCGCCGTTTGAGATGGACAACCGCTCCAAACGCGGTGTGGTGCTGGACCTGACCACCGACGCGGACCGGGCGGTGGCGCGCGACCTGCTGCATGACGCCGACGTGTTCGTGACCAATGTGCGGCCCGGCGCCCTGCAGCGCCTCGGCCTGGACTACGCCACGGTGGCCGCCGACAACCCCGGGCTGGTCTACGGCCTGATCACCGGCTACGGCGAGACCGGACCCGACGCCGACCGGGCCGCCTTCGACGTGGCCGCGTTCTGGGCCCGCGCCGGGGTGGCGGAGCTGCTGACCCGGCCCGGCGATACGCCGCCGTTTCAGCGGGGCGGCATGGGCGATCACTCGGCAGCCATGACCCTGGTGGCAGCGATCGGGGCGGCGCTGTTCGCCCGGGCGCGGACCGGGGTCGGGCAGCTGGTCACCACCTCGCTGTATCGGCAGGGCGCCTACACGGTCAGCTTCGACCTCAACACCTTCTTGCTCACCGGTCACCCGATCGCGGTCGGGCAGCGCGAGTCGATGGGCAACCCGTGCATGAACAACTATGCGGCCGGCGACGGTCGGCGGTTCTGGATCGTCGGCCTGCAGGCCGCCCGGCACTGGCCGGCGCTGTGCCGGGCGGTGGACCGCCCGGACTGGCTGACCGACCCGCGTTATGCGAGCCCGGCCGACCGCGCCCGCAACGCGGCCACGCTGATCGCCGAGCTGGATGCGATCTTCGCGACCAAGCCGCTCGACGACTGGGCGGCGGTCTTTGCCGGGGAAGACGACTTCTTCTGGTCGCCGATCAACACCCTCGAAGATGTGCTGGCCGACGGTCAGTTCCACGCCGCCGGCGGTGTGGTGTATGTCCCCGACGGCGAGACGACGGTGCCGATGGTCGCCACCCCGGCGGACTTTCACGGCACGCCGTGCGCGCCCCGGTCGCGGGCACCGCGGCTCGGTGAGCACACCGAGCAGGTGCTGGCCGAGCTGCAGGCGCAGCGGGCCGCCCGGGCGAATCCAGACTTTACAGATTGACGTGAAACTGTCACGCTAGGTGCGTCGCGTCGGACGGCCGATCCAGCCCCCGCTCGGCCCAGGACGCCACCCCGCACCGGACCGCTGGCGTGCACCAGCCCCTCGACCGGAGGAATGACCCTGTGACCGCTCACGTTTTCGGTCTCGCCGACCTCACGCCCACACCGCAGCCGCGGACCAACGACGACAGCATCGGCTACCGCCTCGATGTGGTGGCGTCCAGCGTGGTCGAGGTGGTCGGTGCGGCGGGCGGCTGGTTGTATGACCGGCGCGCCGCCGGGTGGCAGGTCAACGTCTTCCTGCCCGGCACCGCGGATCGGCGACCGCTGCAGATCCTCGGGGTGGGCAGCTGGGCGCTGGACGACGCCTTCGCGTCGGGGCCGGTGAGCGGGCGCGCGCTGGCGGTCAGCGCGGCCCTGGTCGCCGGCGACGCACGCATCCGCGACATGGTCCGCGCCGCGCTGAACAACACCCGCGCCAGCGTCACCCTCTGGGGCGACGACTGGCCGGTGCCGGTGGACCGCACCATGCAGCCGGCCCACCACCGGCTCAGCGCCGCAGCCCGGGCATTCAAACAACACGCGCTCACCGCGGCGGGGGCCGCACACCGCGCGGTCGACCCGGCCGAGGCGTTCCTCAGCGACCTCACGCCGTGCCGCGCGGTCGATGCCGACCTCATCCCGCTGGCCCGGTGAGCGGGTCGCGATAGATGAAGAAGTACTACAGCCACACGCTGCTGTACCTACACGAGACGATCGACCTCGGCGGCGGACGCAGCGATCGGTTCACCCAAGCATTCGTCGACACCTACCAGCCGATGATGGAAGACCTCGGCGCCCGGCTGTTCGCGATGTGGGAAACCACGCCCTACAACGGGCACTGGCCGCAGGTCACGATCATCTGGGAGATCGACGGGTTCGCCGACTACGCCCGCATCGGCGCCGCGCAAACCCGCGGCGGCAGCCACCGGGCGGCCGCCGAGGCGTGGGCGTGCTTCCTCGCCGAGATCGCCGCGTCGGGGGAGGGGCGGATCATGTACCCGGGCCCGCACAACAAGACGCTGGCGCAGCTGCGGGACGCCGACTTCGACGCCACGGTGGTGATCCAAGAGATCATGCAAACCAAACCGGGCCGCCAAGACGACTACATCCGGGAGCTGGAACGGCTGTACGTGCCGTGGTCGGAGCGCACCGGGAAACGCTGGCTCGGGTCCTTCACCACCACGTTCCGCTACAACGAGGTCATCCACTATTGGGCGCTGGACGGCGGCTGGGCGGGGTTCGCCGAGCACTATCCGTCCTGGAAAGACCACCCGCCGGCCGAGATCGTCACCTGGATGAGCGTGGCGCCGGCGCTGCGCGACGGCTGGGAGGATTCCATCCTGCACGCCCTGACCCCCTCCCCGCTGCAGTGAGCGAGGTGGTGATGCCGGATTTCGCCTACGACCCGTTCGACGCCGCGGTGATGGCGAATCCGTTGCCGTACTACCGGATTCTGCGGGATCGGCACCCGGTGTACTACCTGCCGCAGTGGGACACCTTCGCCATCTCCCGGTTCGACGACATCTGGCGGGTATTGCAGGTCGCCGACGGTACCTTCGTCGCCTCGGAGGGCACCCTGCCCGCCGCGACCGTGTTGGCGTCCCACAACGACGGCCCGGTGGCCGATCCGCCGCTGCACCCGATGCCGTTTCACGCCGTGTTCGACGCGCCGGTCCTCGACGGGCTGCGGCGCGCCCACACCCAACCGCTGCGGCCTAGGCCGGTCGCCGCGCTGCAGGCGCGGATCCGGCAGCTGGCCAACGAGCGCCTCGACGCGTTGCTGCCGCGCAAGACGTTTGACCTGACCCACGACTACGGCGGCATCGTGGTGGCCACCATCGTGTGTGAGCTGCTCGGCATCCCCGCCGAGCGCGCCGCGGACGTGTTGGCCGCGGTCAATGCCGGCAGCCTCGCCGAGCCGGGCTCGGGCGTGGACACCGCCGACGCCCGACCCAACTACCTGGAATTCCTGATTCCGGCCGTGCAACGCCGGCGCGCGAACCCCGGCGACGGCGAACTGCCGGTGATCGACGGGCTTTTCGACTACCGGCTGCCCGACGGCAGCGCCCTCGACGACGCCGAGGTGGCCACCCAGATGCTGGGCATCTTCATCGGCGGCACCGAAACCGTCCCCAAGATCGTGGCCCACGGGCTGTGGGAGCTGCTGCGCCGACCCGAGCAGCTGGCGGCGGTGCGCGCCGACCTGGACACCAATGTGGCCATCGCGCGCGAAGAGATCACCCGCTACTGCGCTCCGGCGCAATGGTTCGCCCGCACCGCACGCAAACCATTCACCCTGCACGGCACCACGATCCGGCCCGGGCAGCGGATCATCGCGCTGATCGCCTCGGCCAACCGCGACGAACGGGAGTACCCCGACCCCGACGAGTTCATCTGGGACCGCAAAATCCAGCGGTCGTTGGTGTTCGGCCGCGGTCAGCACTTCTGCATCGGCTATCACCTGGCCCGTCTGGAAGTGGCCGTGCTGCTGCAGGAGTGGCTGCGGCGGGTGCCGGACTACACCATCCGCGCCGACGCCGCCTCCCGGCCACCGTCGAGCTTCCAGTGGGGCTACAACACCATCCCGGTGGAGGTGTGAGATGTGGTCCTACCGGGTGGTGGCCCCCTACCAGTTCGAGCGAACCACGCTGACCGACACCACCGCCGACCAGCTGCAGGACCGGCAGGTGCTGCTGCGGTTCCTCGCCGCCGGGGTCTGCGGCAGTGACCTGCCGGCGTTTCGCGGGGTGCGGGGCCGGCTGCCCGGCGACACCGGCACCAGCGGCGCCGAGAAAAACGGCTACCCGATCCACGAAGTGGTGGGCGAGGTGATCGCCAGCCGGCACCCCGATCACCGGCCCGGAGATCGGGTGGTGGGCTGGGCCTCCGGCTTCGACGGTCTGATGGAGCGGGTGGTGACCGACGGGGACCAGGTGGCGCCGGTACCTCCGGCGATCCCGCCGGGGCAAGCGGTCGGGCTGCAGCCGCTGGCGTGCGTGCTCTACGCCCTCGAGCAGCTAGGCGACCTGACCGGCCGGCAGGTCGCGATCCTGGGTCAGGGCTCGATCGGGCTGTTGTTCGCCTACGCGGCCAAAGCGGCGGGCGCCGCACACATCACCGGTGTCGACCCGGTCGATCGCCGCGGGGTGGCGGCGCGGTTCGGCGTCGACACCGCGGTGCGCGCCACCAGCGACCGCTGGGTCAGCCACCTCGCCCCCGCCGACCGCCCCGACATCGTCATCGAAGCGGTCGGCCACCAGGTGGCCACGCTGGGCCACGCCGTGGCGGCGGCGGCCCCCGGCGGCACCATCTTCTACTTCGGTGTCCCCGACGACGACAGCTATCCGATCAGCATGCGCACCATGCTGCGCAACAACCTGACCCTGAAGTCGGGGGTGACGCTGCAGCGGCGGCGGGTCCTGGAGCTGGCCGTCCGGTTCGCCGCGCAGCATTCCGAGCTGCTCGGGGCGTACCTGACACACACATTCGGGATTGCCGACGTGCCGGCCGCGTTCGAGCTGGCGTGTCGGCCCGCCCCCGACCGGATCAAGATCGCGATCGTCGCGTGAGGTCGGCGCTGCGGGATGCGTTGGGTCGCCGAAGCCCGGTCTGGGGCGGCTGGATCACCGGACCCACGCCGTCGGGCCCCGAGGAATTCGCCGCCGCCGGTTACGATTACGTGGGCTTCGACGCCCAACACAGCTACCTCGACGACGCCGATATCGCCGCCATGCTGCGGCAGCTGCAACACCTGCCGATCGCGACGGCGGTGCGGCTGCCCTCGGCGGCGCCCGCCCCGATCGGCCGCGTGCTCGACGCCGGGGCCGACGCGGTGATCATCGCCATGATCGAATCCGCCGACCAGGCCGCGGCCGCGGTGGCCGCCACCCGCTATCCGCCGTCGGGCGTGCGCAGCTTCGGTCCGCTGCGGGCCAGCCTCGGGCGGGACACCGCGGTGCTGGAGTCCCGGGTCGACGTGTTCGCGATGATCGAAACCGCCGCGGCGCTGCGCGATATCGACCGGATCTGCGCGGTGCCCGGACTGTCCGGGATCTACGTCGGCCCCGCCGACCTGGCGATCTCGATGGGCGTGGACGTCGCCGCGGCCACCACCCACGCCGAGCTGCGCGACGCCATCACCGCCATCCACCGCGTCGCGTCCGGTGCCGGGCTCATCACCGGAATCCACGCCGGCAGCGGCACGGTCGGCCAGGCGATGGCGCAGCTGGGCTATCAGGTGATCACCCTGGCCGCCGAATCCCAAGCGCTGCGCCGCGGCGCCGCCGACCATCTCACCGAGGCAAGGGGAGAACACTGAACGCCACCGCCGACCGCCGCGTCGCCCTGGTGACCGGAGCCGCCCGCGGCCAGGGCTGGGCCATCGTGCGGCGGCTGCGCGCCGACGGCTACGCGGTCGCCGCCTGCGACGTCAACGGCGCCGACCTCGACGCCGCCGTCGACGGATTGGCCGACGACGCGGTGATCGCGGTGCCACTGGACGTCACCGCCCCGTCCCAATGGGAGCACGCCGTCACCCGGGTGGTGGACCGGTTCGGCGGATTGACCGCGCTGGTCAACAACGCCGGCGTGCTGCACCGGGCGTCGATCGCCGACGAAACGGTCGCCGGTTTCGAAAACGCGTGGCGGGTCAACTGTTTGGGCGCCTTCCTGGGGATTCGCGCCTGCCTGGAGCCGTTGCGGCGCGCCGACGGCGCGGCCGTGGTCAACACCTGCAGCACCGGCGCGATCCGGCCGTTCCCGCAGCACAGCGCCTACGGATCGTCGAAGTGGGCGCTGCGCGGGCTGACCCAGACCGTGGCCGCCGAACTCGCCCCGACCGGGATCCGGGTCAACGCGGTATTCCCCGGCCCGATCGCCACCCCGATGCTCGACGACACCACCCAGCAGCGGCTGGCCGCCGTCGCCCCCGCGGGGCGGCTGGGCCGACCGACCGAAGTCGCCGACGCGGTCGCGTTTCTGGTGTCCCCGCAGTCGTCCTTCATCACCGGGGCCGAACTCGTCGTCGACGGTGGGCAATGCCTGCAGATCCGATGAAACACGCGCGGCCCAACCCGTCGGTGGGCATCATCGGCGCCGGGCCGGGCGGGCTGGCGTTGGGAATCCTGCTGGCGCGCGCCGGGTTTGACGACTTCACCATCTTCGACCGCGAGGACGGGGTGGGCGGCACCTGGCGGATCAACACCTATCCCGGGCTGGCGTGCGACGTCAAATCGCATCTGTACTCCTACTCGTTCGACCTGAACCCGCACTGGTCGCGGCTGTGGTCCGGGCAAGCCGAGATCCTGGACTACTTCGAACGCTGCGCCGACGACCACGGGCTGCGGCCGCATCTGCGGCTGCGCACCGAGATTCGCGCCGCACGCTGGGAGGCGGGCACCCACCAGTGGTGTGTGACCACCAGCGGCGGCGCCGAGCACCGGTTCGACATCCTGGTCTCGGCGGTCGGCCTGTTCACCCAGCCCGTGCTGCCGGATCTGGTGCACGAGGAGCCGTTCACCGGAACCGTGATGCATTCGGCACGTTGGGATCATTCGGTTCGGCTCGACGGCGCGCGGGTCGCGGTGCTCGGCACCGGCTCCACCGCCGCGCAGCTGGTGCCCGAACTGGTCAAAACCGCCGACAAGGTCTACTCGGTGCAGCGCTCACCGACCTGGATCCTGCCCAAACCCGACCGGCACTACAGCCAGCGGGAGCGCTGGGTGTTCGCCCATATTCCGTTGGCCAAACGGCTGTACCGGACCCGGCTGTGGCTGCGCAGCGAGGCCAACATCGCGGTGATCGAGCACGGCAGCGACAAAACCCGGGAATTCACCGCCGTCGCGCGCCGGCTGCTGGAGACGACGGTGGCCGACCCGGAGCTGCGTCGTAAGCTGACCCCGCAGCACCCGCTGGGCTGCAAGCGGCTGGTGTTCTCCTCGGACTACCTGCCCGCGTTGACCCAACCCAATGTCGAAGTGGTGAGCAGCCCGGCGCGGGCGCTGCGCGGCCGGTCGCTGGTGACCGCCGATGGTGTCGAACGCGACGTCGACATCGTGGTGTGCGCCACCGGCTATGCCGCCGCCGACTACCTCGGCCAGATCGAAGTGACCGGCGAACACGGCACGGCGCTGCGCGAGGTGTGGCGCGACGGGGCGCACGCCTATCTGGGGATGACGGTGCCCGGCTTCCCGAACTTCTTCATGCTGTACGGACCGAACACCAACGTCGGCTCCAACAGCGTGATCTTCGTGCTGGAAGCCCAAGCCCGCTACATCGTGCGGGCCGTGAAATACCTGCGGCGCCATCGCAAGACCTACGTCGCGGTGCGGCCCGCCGCGATGGCCCGGTTTTTGGCCAGCATCGACCGGTGGATGCAAGGCACGGTGTGGACGACCCGGTGCAGCAACTACTTCCGGGCGGCCAACGGGCGGGTGGTCACCCAATGGCCGCGCAGCGCGCGGGCCTTTTGGGCGATGACCCGCCGATTCCGGCCCGCCGACTTCACCTTCGACCCGGCCGCGGTACCCCAAACCCGGGCGCCGTCGGTCGGGCACCGGTAGTCATGCTGGATCCCGAACTGCGCGCGGTGGCGGCGCCGTCGAGCCCGCTGACGGCGCAGACGCTCGGGCCGACCCGGGTGTCGCTGAACCAGCGGCGCCGCACCGCCGCCGAGCGCACCGACACCACGGGCGTGACGATCCAGCCCGGCGACGCGGCCGGGGTCCCGGTGCGGATCTACCGCGGCGGCCCCGCACCGGGCCCGGCCCTCGTCTACTGCCACGCCGGCGCGTTCGTGTTGGGCAACCTCGACACCGATCACCGGCAGTGCGTGGAACTGGCCCGGCGCGGACGCTGCACGGTGGTGTCGGTCGACTACCGGCTCGCGCCGGAACACCCCTACCCGGCCGCGCTGTAGGACGCGCTGACCGTGCTGGGCTGGGTGACCGACACCGCGGCCACCCTGGGCGTCGACCCCACCCGGGTGGGCGTGGCCGGCAGCAGCGCCGGCGCCGCGCTGGCGGCCGGGCTGGCGCACCGCGCCGCCGACGGGGCGGCGCCGCCGGTGGTGGTCCAACTACTGCACCAACCGGTGCTCGACGACCGGCAAACCGAGTCCAAGGCCCGATTTCGGGACGCCCCAGCGTTCGACGGGACGGCCGCCGAGCTGATGTGGCGGCACTACCTGGGCGGTGCGCCGCCGTCGGCGCCAGCCGCCCCGGGCCGCCGGGAGTCGCTGGCCGGTGCGCCGGCGGCGTTCATCAGCTGCTCGGAGATCGACCCGTTGCGCGACGAGGCGGTGGACTACGCGCGGCGGCTGCTGGCCGCCGGGGTCTCCACCGAACTGCACGTGTTTGCCGGCACCTGCCACGGATTCGACTCGCTGCTGCCGGATTGGGCGGTGTCCGAGCAGCTGTTCGCGCTGCAGGGGCACGCGCTGCGGCGGGCGTTTGCGTTGCGCTAGAAGGTGATCAGCTGGCGCACCGCGGTGCCGTCGGCGAGGCGGTCCATCGCCGCGTTGATGTCGTCCAACCCGATGGTGGTGGACACCAGCGACTCCACCGGCAGCCGGCCGGACCGCCACAACGCCACGAAGCGGGGGATGTCACGGGCGGGCACCGCCGACCCCAGGTAGCTGCCGATCAACGACCGGCCTTCGGCGACAAACCCCAACGGCGCCACACTGATCCGCGCCTCCGGCGGCGGCAGGCCCACGGTGATGGTGCGGCCGCCGGGCGCGGTGAGCGCGATCGCGGTCTGCAGCGCGGCGGGATGGCCGGCCGCCTCGATCACCACCGCGGCCTTGACGCCGGCGTCGGCCGCCTGCTGCGGGGTGTAGGCCTCGTGCACCCCCAGACCGGTTGCGGTCGCCAGTTTCTCGGGCAACTGGTCCACGGTGATGACCCGCACGTCGTCGTGGGCCAGCGCGGTCAGCGCCGCGGCCATCCCGACACCGCCCAGCCCCACCACGACCACGGTCTGGCCCGGCCGCGGGTGCCCCACATTGAGCACCGCCCCGCCGCCGGTGAGCACCGCGCAACCCAGCAGCGCGGCCGCGGCCGGCGGGACCTCCGCCGGCACGGCCACCACGCTGGCGCGGTGCACCACGGCGTGGGTGGCGAACCCGGACACCCCGAGGTGGTGGTACACCGGCTGACCGCGGCGGCTGAGCCGAATCCCGCCGCCCAGCAAGGTGCCGGCGCCGTTGGCCGCACTGCCGGGTTCGCACGGCGTCAACCCCTCGGTGGCGCAGGCCGGGCAGTGCCCGCAGCGCGGCAAAAACGTCATCACCACCCGTTGCCCGACGGTCAGGTCCCCGACGGCGGCACCGACCCGTTCGACGATCCCGGCGGCTTCATGACCCAGCAGCATCGGCACCGGGCGCACCCGGTTGCCGTCCACCACCGACAGGTCGGAGTGGCAGAGGCCGGCGGCCTCGATCCGGACCAGCAACTCGTCCGGGCCCGGCGGCGCCAACTCCAGATCCTCGACCCGCAGCGGCCGGGACTGGGCGTAGGGCCGGGGCAACCCGATTCGCTCCAGCACCGCGCCCCGGATTCCGGTCATGTTGGAATACAACCATGACAGACAGCCGCGGGCGGACGGAGCCGTCGGTTCCCGCCGGGTCCGAGCAGCTCACCAGCCACGACTTTCCGGTGCTGTGGCCGGTACTGACCCGGTGGGCCGACAACGACATGTTCGGCCACCTCAACAACGCGGTCTACTACCAACTGTTCGACACCGCGATCAACGGCTGGATCAACACCAGCATCGACCTGGATCCGCTGGCCACGCCGTCGCTGGGCATCGTCGCCGAATCCGGGTGCCGGTATTTTTCCGAACTGCGGTTTCCCGAGCGCCTGGTGGTGGGGCTGGCGGTGACCCGGCTCGGGCGCAGCAGCGTGACCTACCGGCTCGGCGTGTTCCGGGCCGGCGAGGAACTCGATGCCGGTGAACCCCAGGCCATCACCGCGCTCGGGCACTGGGTGCACGTCTACGTCGACCGCGCCACCCGGCGGCCGGTCCCGATCGCCGACCCGATCCGGGAGCTGCTGGCCACCGCGTGCGTGTAGGGCCGCCCGGGCCCGTCGATATGCTGGCGCGCATGCCAATCGTGAGCAAGACCGTGGAGGTCGCCGCCGACGCGGCGTCGATCATGGCCATCGTGGCCGACTTCGAGGCGTATCCCCAGTGGAACGAGGAAATCAAGGGCCTGTGGATCCTCGCCCGCTACGACGACGGCCGGCCCAGCCAGGTCCGCCTGGACGCTTCGGTGTCCGGCTTCGAGGGCAGCTACATCCAGGCGGTGTACTACCCCAGCGCCACCCAGATCCAGACCGTCATGCAGCAAGGCGACCTGTTCAGTAAGCAGGAGCAGCTGTTTTCGGTGGTGGAGATGGGTGCGTCCACCCTGTTGACGGTCGACATGGATGTGGACACCCAGATGCCGGTGCCCAAGCCGATGGTCAAGAGCATGATCAACAACGCGCTGGACCACCTGGCCAACAACCTCAAGCAGCGCGCCGAACAGCTGGCCGCCAGCTAGCGCGAGCAGCTATCCGGCGGCTTCACCCCACGGTGGGGGATGAAAATTGCGCCGACTGTGCGGTTTCATACGCTTTTCGGCGACGGGGCGTATGAATCCGCACAGTCACGAAAGGTCTGCGAGGCGGGTTAGCGCCAGATGCCGCTGCGCTCCAGCTTGGCGGTCAGCCGCTGGGCGCCGTCGCTGAACTGCCAGCCGACGTGCTCGGCCACCGCCGCGGCGTCGCGGGCCCGCAGCGCCGCGATCAGCCCGCGGTGGTTATCGACCGCGGCCGCACCCCAATCCGGGTCGGCGGCGTACACCAACGCCGGCATGTAGCGGGCGGCGTGCAACAAAAACCAGGCCAACTTGATCCGGCCGCTGGCCAGGTTGAACACCCGGTGGAAGGAAAACTCGATCCCGGCGATCGCCTCGGTGTCGGTGGACCCGACGGCCGCGGCCAGCAGGTCGGTGAGCCGGTCCAGTTCATCGATGTCGGCGTCGGTGATGCGCTCGGTGGCGGTGACGGCCAGCTCCCGGGCGATCGTGGCCTGCAACCAAAAGATGTCGGCGATGTCTTGACGGGTCAGCGGCAACACCACATGGCCGCGATGCGGTTCTAGCTGCACCATGCCCTCGCCGCGCAGCTTGAGCAGCGCCTCGCGCACCGGCGTCACGCTGACCCCGAGCTGCGCCGCGGTCTCGTCGAGCCGGATGAACGTCCCCGGCCGCAGCGACCCGGACATGATGGCCGCCCGCAGGTGTCCGGCGACTTCGTCGGACAGTTGTGAGCGGCGCACCGTGGGCGGGACCCCGGGTGCGGCCGTGGGCGGGACGCCGGTCGGATCGGGACCCTGGACTTGTCTTCGCGCTGCCAACGCCATAGTGTGACCCAGGCAACACGAAATTTGATCAAATATCAACTTGCCCTAAATCACGAAGGGACATGCAGCGTTGACCGCCCAGTTAATTGGCCAGCAGACCTCCACCGAGCAGCCCTACCGTGCGCGACGGCAGAACTGGATTAACCAACTCGAACGGCACGCACTGATGCAGCCCGACCGGCCGGCGCTGAGGTTTCTGGGCAACACCGTGACGTGGGCCGAACTGCGCCGCCGGGTGGTGGCGCTGGCCGGTGCCCTCAGCCGTCGCGGAGTGGGTTTCGGGGACCGGGTGATGGTGCTGATGCTCAACCGCACCGAGTTCGTCGAATCGGTGCTGGCCGCCAACATGATCGGCGCCATCGCGGTCCCGGTGAACTTCCGGTTGACACCACCGGAGATCGCGTTCCTGGTCGGCGACTGCGAGGCGCGGATCATGATCACCGAGTCGGTGCTGGCGCCGGTGGCGACCGGGGTGCGTGAGATCGCGCCGCTGCTCAGCGAGGTGGTGGTGGCCGGCGGCGACACCCAGGACGGCCTGCAGGGCTACGAGGACTTGATCACCGAGGAGCCGGATCCCGGTGCCTCGCTGGAGCTGCCCGACATCCCCAACGATTCGCCGGCGCTGATCATGTACACGTCGGGAACCACCGGGCGGCCCAAGGGCGCGGTGCTCACCCACACCAACCTCACCGGGCAGACGATGACGGCGTTGTACACCAGCGGCGCCGACATCAACAACGACGTCGGTTTCATCGGTGTCCCGTTCTTCCACATCGCCGGGGTCGGCAACCTGTTGACCGGGATGTGGCTGGGCACCCCGACCGTGATCCATCCGCTCGGCGCGTTCGACCCCGGACAGTTGCTCGATGTGCTGGCCGCCGAGAAAGTCACCGGCATCTTCTTGGTGCCCGCGCAGTGGCAGGCGGTATGCGCTGCCCAGCAGGCCAATCCGCGCGACGTGCGGCTGCGGGTGATGTCCTGGGGCGCCGCCCCGGCCTCCGACACCTTGCTGCGCCAGATGTCGGAGACGTTCCCGGGCACCCAGATTCTCGCCGCGTTCGGTCAGACCGAGATGTCGCCGGTCACCTGCATGCTGCTCGGCGACGACGCGATCAGAAAACGTGGCTCGGTCGGCAAGGTGATCCCCACCGTGGTCGCGCGGGTGGTCGACGAGAACATGAACGACGTGCCCGTCGGCGAGGTGGGGGAAATCGTCTACCGCGCACCGACGTTGATGAGCGGCTACTGGAACAACCCGGGGGCCACCGCGGAGGCGTTCGCCGGCGGCTGGTTCCATTCCGGTGACCTGGTCCGGATGGACGCCGACGGCTATGTGTGGGTGGTGGACCGCAAGAAGGACATGATCATCTCCGGCGGGGAGAACATCTACTGCGCCGAGGTGGAGAACGTCTTGGCCAGTCACCCCAGCATCGTCGAGGTCGCCGTGATCGGTCGGTCCGACGAGAAATGGGGCGAGGTGCCGATCGCGGTCGCGGCCGTCGCCACCGACGATGCGCAACGCCCGCTGCGCATCGAGGACCTCGACGATTTCCTCACCGAGCGACTGGCCCGCTACAAGCACCCCAAGGGGCTGGAAATCGTTGACGCGCTCCCGCGCAACCCCGCGGGCAAGGTGCTCAAGACCGAACTGCGGGTCCGCTACGGCGGCACCAGCGCGCCCCGGGGGCCGTCCGAAACCGGTTAAGCGTCAAGGGATCTTACCCGCCCCACATCAAGTTGACATAACGAATTTTCCCAATCTGGCCTGGAAAAAAGGGCATGATTACGAGGTGACCTGCACAAAGGACACAATCGTGCGGATGCGGTGCATACCCGGTTAGCCATCGGGTATGGTCCTGTGGTCTCTCTTACTACCGGAGAGTAGCGAGGTGGCCGTCACAGACGGATCTGGCAAGGAGGAGGGGTGCGACAGCGGTGACGGCGCCGGCAAGGACGGGCCTCTTCGATTACGTCCGAGATCAGCTAGGGCCCCCGCTGACTATGGTCGGCGGGTTCTTTCGAATGTGCGTGCTGACCGGCAAAGCCCTTTTTATGCCGCCCTTTCAGTGGCGCGAATTCATTTTGATGAGCTGGTTCGTGATGCGGGTGGCGATCATGCCGACCATCGCGGTCTCGATCCCGTTGACCGTGCTGCTGATCTTCACGCTGAACATCCTGCTCGCACAAATCGGCGCCTCCGACATTTCCGGGTCGGGCGCGGCCATCGGCGCGGTCACCCAGCTCGGACCGCTGACCACCGTGCTGGTGGTCGCCGGCGCCGGGTCGACCGCCATCTGTGCTGACCTAGGGGCCCGCACCATTCGCGAGGAAATCGACGCGATGGAGGTGCTGGGCATCGACCCCATCCACCGGCTGGTGGTACCGCGGGTGCTGGCCGCGACCCTGGTCGCGACCCTGCTGAACGCGCTGGTGATCACCGTGGGTCTGGTCGGCGGCTTCATCTTCGGCGTCTACCTGCAAAACGTGTCGGGCGGTGCGTATCTGTCCACCCTGACCCTGATTACCGGTCTGCCCGAAGTCGTGATCGCGACGGTCAAGGCGGCGACGTTCGGTCTGATCGCCGGCCTGGTCGGCTGCTATCGCGGGTTGACGACGCGGGGTGGCTCCAAGGGGTTGGGCACCGCGGTCAACGAAACCGTGGTGCTGTGCGTGATCGCGTTGTTCGCGGTGAACGTGGTGCTGACCACCATCGGTGTGCGATTCGGAACGGGGCGCTGACATGTCGACCGCCGCTGTCCTTCGCGCCCGCTTCCCGCGGATCGCCGCCAATGTCGACCGCTACCCCGGCATGCTGGGGCGGGCGCTGGAGCGCATCGGGAAGCTGGCCTGGTTCTCGGTCGTCAGCGTCGGCCAGATCGGGTGGGCACTGCGCCGCTACCGCAAAGAAATGCTGCGGCTGATCGCCGAGATCGGGATGGGCACCGGCGCCATGGCCGTCGTCGGCGGCACCGTGGCGATCATCGGTTTCACCACGCTGGCCGGCGCCTCACTGGTCGCCATCCAGGGCTTCGCGTCGCTGGGCTATATCGGGATCGACGTGTTCACCGGATTTTTCGCCGCGCTGATCAACGTGCGCCTCGCCGGCCCGGTGGTCACCGGGATCGCGCTGGCCGCCACCGTCGGCGCCGGGGCCACCGCTGAGCTCGGCGCCATGCGGATCAGCGAGGAGATCGACGCGCTGGAGGTGATGGGCATCAAGTCGATCGCGTTCCTGACCTCCACCCGGGTGGTCGCCGGGCTGGTGGTGATCGTCCCGCTGTACGCGATGGCGATGCTGATGTCGTTTGTGTCCCCGCAGCTGGTCACCACGCTGATCTACGGCCAACCATCGGGTACCTACGACCACTACTTCCGGACATTCCTGCGTCCCGACGACGTGTTCTGGTCGTTCGCCGAGGTCATCATGATCGCGGTGGTGGTGATGGTCACGCACTGCTACTACGGCTACACCGCCAGCGGCGGGCCGGTCGGCGTCGGCGAGGCCGTCGGCCGCTCGATGCGGCTGTCCCTGGTCTCGGTGAATGTTGTTGTCCTACTGGCCGAGTTGGCGCTGTACGGCACCAACGCCAACTTCAACCTCACGATGTGAGCGCGCCATGACCACTCCCGCGAAGGTAAACAAGATCTCCAACCCGCCGTACAAGGTGGCGGCGGTGGTGTTGGTGGCGCTGTTGGCCGTCATCGTCGCCCTGGTCTATGTGCAGTTCCGGGGCGGGTTCACCCCCGAGTACCGGCTGACCATGATCGCCAACCGGGCCGGGTTGGTGATGGATCCCGGTGCCCCGGTGACCTACAACGGCGTGCAGATCGGCCGGGTCGCCAGCATTTCGGAGGTGCAGCGGGAGGGCAAGCCGGCGGCCCAATTCGCGCTGGACGTCAAACCCCGCTACATCAAACTGATTCCGCAGAACGTGGTGGCCAACATCGCGGCCACCACGGTGTTCGGCAACAAGTATGTGGCGTTGACCTCCCCGAAAAAGGAGGAGGACGGGGAAGAACCCAGCGCCAAACGGATCAGCTCCAAGGATGTGATCGACGCGCGGTCGGTCACCACCGAGTTCAACACCTTGTTCCAGACGATCATGCAGATTTCGGAGAAGGTGGACCCGGTCAAACTGAACCTGACGCTCAGCGCGGCCGCTGACGCGTTGACCGGGTTGGGCGACAAGTTCGGTGCTTCGCTGGTTAACGCCAACAACATCCTCGACAACGTCAACCCGCGGATGGACCAGGCCCGCCACGACATCCGGCAGCTGTCCGCGTTGGCGGATGTCTACGCCGACGCCTCACCGGATTTGTGGGACGCGTTGAACAACGCGGTCACCGCGGCGCACACCCTGCACGAGCACGAGGCCGATCTGGACGCCGCGTTGCTGTCGGCGGCCGGTTTCGGCAACACCGGCGAGGACATCTTCAACCGCGGCGGTCCGTACCTGGTGCGTGGCACCGCCGACCTGGTGCCCACCACCGAGCTGCTCGACACCTACAGCCCCGAGTACTTCTGCATGCTGCGCAACCACCACGACGCCGCACCGAAGGTCTTCGCCGCATTCGGTGGTGACAACCACTACTCGCTGAAAACCGAGACCGGGCTGCTGTCGGGGGCGGGACTGCTGCTGAACCCCATGGTCATTCCGCTCGTCGCGGGAACGCTGGGACAGGGGGCGCTGTTCGGGTTGGTCGGCGGGGCGCAGAACCCGTATGTCTACCCGGACAACTTGGGGCGGGTGAACGCGCACGGCGGCCCGGCCGGCGCGCCGGGATGCTGGCAGCCGATCACCCGTGACCTGTGGCCGGCACCGACCCTGGTCGTGGACGACGGCGCCAGCATCGCGCCGTACAACCACCTTGAGGTCGGGTCGCCCTGGGCCATCGAGTACGTCTGGGGTCGCCAAGTCGGGGAGAACACGATCAACCCATGAAAATCACCGGTACCGCTGTCAGGCTCGGCATCATCTCGGTGGTGCTGTTGATGTTCACCGCGTTGATCATCGTGGTGTTCGGTCAGATGCGCTTCGGTCGGACCAACAGCTACTCCGCGGAGTTCAGCAACGCCAGCGGGTTGCGGCAGGGACAGTTCGTGCGGGCCTCCGGGGTCGAGATCGGCAAGGTCAAGCGGCTCAAGCTGGTTGACGGCGGCCGGCGGGTGCGGGTCGATTTCGACGTCGACCGGTCCCTGCCGCTGTTTGAGTCGACGACCGCGCAGATCCGCTACGCCGACCTGATCGGCAACCGCTACGTGGAACTCAAGCGCGGTGAGGGGGAAGGCTCCGATCGGCGACTCCCGCCGGGCGGATTCATCCCGCTGTCGCGCACCGAGCCCGCCCTGGACCTCGACGCGTTGATCGGCGGTTTCAAACCCGTGTTTCGGGCGCTGGACCCGGAGAAGGTGAACACCATCGCGTCGTCGATCGTGACGGTCTTTCAGGGGCAGGGCGGCACCATCAACGACATCCTCGACCAGACCGCACAGCTGACCGCGCACATCGCCGAACGCGACCAGGCGATCGGCGAGGTCGTCAAGAACCTCAACATCGTGCTGGACACCACGGTGCGGCATCGCAAGGAATTCGACCAAACCGTCAACAACTTCGAGGTGCTGATCACCGGGCTGAAGAACAAGGCCGATCCGCTGGCCGCCGGCACCGCGCATATCAGCGACGCGGCCGGCACGCTGGCGGCGCTGCTGGCCGACAACCGCGCGCTGCTGCACGACAGCGTCAACTACGCCGAGGCGCTGAACGGTCCACTGATCCAGGATCTTCCCGACCTGAACCGCAAGATCGAAGAGTTTCCGGTCAACATGAACAAGATTGGGCGCTCGGGCGGCCTCTACGGTGACTTCTTCAACTTCTATCTGTGCGACATCTCGCTGAGGTTGAACGGCCTGCAACCCGGTGGCCCCGTTCGCACTGTGCGGCTCACGCAGCAGCCGACGGGTAGGTGCACGCCGCAATGAGGACACTGGAGCCGCCCAACCGGCGTCGTATTGGGCTGATGGGCATCATCGTGGTGCTGCTGATGGTCGGGGTGGGCCAAAGCCTCACCAGCGTGCCGATGCTGTTCGCCCGGCCGAGCTATTACGGGCAGTTCGCCAACACCGGCGGGCTGCACAAGGGCGACAAGGTCCGCATCGCCGGCATGGACATCGGCAAGGTGGAAGACATCGCCATCGCGGGCGACCACGTGGTGATGAAGTTCTCCGTCGGCGACACCACCATCGGCAACGAGAGCCGACTGGCGATCCGGACCGATACCATCCTGGGCCGCAAGGTGCTTGAGGTCGAGCCGCGCGGCGCGCAGCAGTTGCGTCCGGGCTCGACCCTGCCGCTGGGGCAAAGCACCACCCCGTACCAGATCTACGACGCGTTCCTGGACGTCACCAAGGCCACCGACGAGTCGAGCGGCTGGAACGTCCAGACCGTCAAGGACTCGCTCAACGTGTTGTCGCAGACCGTCGACGAGACCTATCCGCACCTGAGCGCGGCGTTGGACGGGGTGGCCAAATTCTCCGACACCATCGGCAAACGCGACGAGCAGATCAAACATCTGCTGGCCCAAGCCAATCAGGTGGCCAGCGTACTGGGGGATCGCAGCCAACAGGTCAACGCGTTGCTGGTCAACGCGCAGACGCTGCTGGCCGCGTTCAACCAACGCAGCCGCGCCATCGACGCGCTGCTGGCGAACGTCTCCGCGGTGTCGGCGCAGGTGCAGGGCTTCATCAACGACAACCCCAACCTCAACCATGTGCTTGAGCAGCTGCGCACCCTCACCGACATGCTGGTGGAGCGCAAGGGCGACCTCGCCGAATCGTTCATCCGGGCCGCAAAATTCGCCGGCGCGTTGAACGAGGCGATCGCCTCCGGGCCGTACTTCAAGGTGATGATCGTCAACCTGCTGCCGTATCAAATCCTGCAGCCGTGGGTGGATGCGGCCTTCAAGAAGCGCGGCATCGATCCCGAGGAGTTCTGGCGTAACGCCGGGTTGCCGTCGTTCCGGTTCCCCGACCCCAACGGCACCCGGTTCCCGAACGGGGCACCGCCCGCGGCGCCGCCGGTGTTGGAGGGTACCCCCGAGCATCCGGGGCCGGCGGTGCCACCGGGATCGCCGTGCTCCTACACGCCTGCGGCCGGTGCGTTGCCGACCCCCGGCATTCCACTGCCGTGTGCGCTGACCGAACATCTCCCGTTCGGCGCCCCGCCCTCGGGCGGCTACGGGGCACCCGATGTGCTGTCGCTGCCGCCGAACCCCGACGCCACGCCGGGACCGGGCATCACGATCTCCGGGCTGCCCGGTGAGACACCCCCGATGGTTCCCGGCGTCCCGGTGCCGCAGCCGGAGGGCCCACCGGGTGCCCGGACCGAACCGGTCGCCCCGGTGGCCGGCCCCGGCCCGGCCAACCCCGGGGCGGCACCGCCGCCGGGCCCGTTGCCGCCCGGCCCACCGGCACCGCCGGGACCCGGCCCGCAGATCTCCGGCGGCGAGCTGTGCATGAATGTGTTGTTCTGTCCCGGGCAAGGGGGCTAACGGATGTCGACCCTCTTCGACTTGCGCAACCTGCAGATGCCGCGGCTGACCCGCACCTCGGTGATCCTCGGCATCGTGGCGGTGGTGGTGGCATTGGTCGCCGGCATCGTCGGCTGGCAGCTGTACCGCAAGCTGACCACCAACACGGTGATCGCCTATTTCACCGAGGCCAACGGGATCTACCCGGGGGACCGGGTGGAGATCATGGGGGTGCCGGTGGGCGCGATCGACAAGATCGAACCGGCCGGCGATCAGATGAAGGTGACGTTCCACTACGCCAACAAGTACAAGGTTCCCAAAGACGCCCGCGCGGTGATCGTCAACCCGACCCTGGTGGCCTCGCGCAACATCCAGTTGGAGCCGCCCTACACGGGTGGGCCGGCGCTGCAAGACAGCGCGGTGATCCCGGTGCAGCGCACCCAGGTGCCGGTGGAGTGGGACCAGCTGCGTAACGACCTCACCCGCATCATCAAAGACCTCGGCCCCACCAAGGAGCAGCCCAAGGGCCCGTTCGGCGACGTCATCGAGTCCTTCGCCGACGGTTTGGCCGGCAAGGGCGACCAGATCAACACCACCCTCAACAGCCTGGCGACGTCGCTGACCGCGCTGGGCGAGGGACGCGGCGACTTCTTTGCGGTGGTGCGCAGTTTGGCGTTGTTCGTCAACGCGCTGCACGAAAACGACCGGCAGTTCGTCGCGTTGAACAAGGACCTGGCGCAGCTGACCGGGAACCTCACCAACTCCGACCAGGAACTGGCCGACGCCATCCAACAGGTCGACAAGCTGCTGCCGACGCTGCGGACGTTCCTCGACCAGAACGGGCCGGTGCTGACCCACGACATCAACAACCTGTCCGAGGTGACCACCGCGCTGGTGCAACCCGACGCGTTGGACGGTATCGAGACCGTCTTGCACGTGTTGCCGGCGCTGCAGTCCAACCTCAACGGCATCTACCACCCGGCCAACGGCGGTGTCACCCAGATCCCGGCGCTGAACATGTTCGCCAATCCGTTGTCGTTCATCTGCAGCGCCATCCAGGCCGGCAGCCGGCTCGGTTACCAGGAGTCAGCCGAGTTGTGTGCGCAATACCTGGCACCGATCATGGACGCCATCAAATTCAACTACCTGCCCTTTGGGCTGAACCCGTTCCAGCCGGCCGCCGTGCTGCCCAAGCAGGTTTCCTACAGCGAGGAACGGCTGCGGCCACCGCCCGGGTACAAGGACACCACCGTGCCCGGGATCTTCGCCAAAGACACCCCGACGTCGCACGGCAACCACAACTCCGAAGGCTGGATCGTGGCTCCCGGAATGCAGAACACCCAGGTTGGCGGCTTCACCGCGGCCATGCTGACCCCGGAGTCGCTGGCCGAGCTGCTGGGCGGGCCGAACATCGTGCCGCCACCGGATGGGCAGACCCCGCCCGGGGCGCCCAACGACTACGACGAGCAGAATCCCTTGCCGCCGCCCTGGTACCCGCAGCCCGGTCCGCCGCCGGCCCCGGGGCCGGGCGTGGTGCCGGGTCCGCCGCCGCCCAACCTCGTCATCCCGGGCACCGGGCCCGCCCAATCACCGCTCGCCGCTGAGGCGCCCGCACCGCCGGGGGCGGGACAGTGAGCGCGCTGAGCGCGGTGCGGCGCCGCCTGTGGCAGGGCATGGTGCTGTCGGTCGGCGCCGTGCTGCTGAGTTCGTGCGCCTGGCATGGCATCGCCAACGTGCCGTTGCCGGGCGGGCCGGGCTCGGGGGCCGGCTCCTACACCGTCTACGCGCAGATGCCGGACACGCTGGCCCTCAACGGCAACAGCAAGGTGATGGTTGCCGACGTGGTCGTCGGCACGGTGCACAAGATCGAGCTGAAAAACTGGGTCGCCACGCTCACCCTGCGGCTGAACAAGGATGTGCGGCTGCCGAAGAACGCCACCGCGAAGATCGGGCAAACCAGCATCCTGGGCTCCCAGCATGTGGAGTTGGCACCGCCGGCGGACCCGTCGCCGCAACGGTTGAAGAACGGCGACACCATCCCGCTGGCGCATTCGTCGGCGTACCCGAACGTCGAGCGGACGCTGGCCAGCGTCGCGCTGATCTTGCGCGGCGGCGGGGTACCGAACCTGGAAGTGCTGTCCAACGAGGTCACCAACATTTTCAGTGGTCGCAAAGACCAGATCCACGACTTCTTGGGCAAGCTCGACACGTTCACCGCGCAGCTGAACGAGCAGCGCGACGACATCACCCGCGCCATCGATTCCACCAATCGGCTGTTGGCGTACGCCGCTGGCCGGTCGGAGACCCTGGACCGGGTGCTGACCGAATTCCCGCCGCTGATCAAGCACTTCGCCGATAAGCAGGACCTGTTCATCAACGCGGTCGACGCGGTGGGCCGGTTCAGCGGCGTGGCCGATGAGACGTTGTCGGCGTCCCGGGCCAATCTGCATCAGAACCTGCAGATGCTGCAGCGCCCGCTCAAACAGATCAGCCGCGGGGCGCCGTACATCAACGGTGCGCTGGATCTGATGGCGACCACGCCGTTCGAACTCAACGGCATCAAGTACGCGATCCGGGGCGACTACATCAACGTGTCGCTGATGCTGGACACCACGTTGAGCATGGTCGACAACGGGATCCTGACCGGCACCGGCTTCTCGGGGGCATTGCGGGCGCTCGAGCAGTCGTGGGGCCGCGACCCCAACACGATGATTCCCGACATCCGGTTCACCCCGAACCCGCTCGACGCACCGGGCGGCCCGCTTGTGGAAAGGGGTGAGTGAGCGTGCTGACCCCGTTCATCAAGCGGCAGCTGATTTTGTTCACCGTGGTGACGACGATCGCGCTGGTCGCACTCGGCTGGTACTACCTGCGAATCCCCTCGCTGGTGGGTATCGGCCAGTACACGCTGACGGCCGACCTGCCCTCGTCCGGCGGGCTGTACGCGACCTCCAACGTGACGTATCGGGGCACCACCATCGGCAAGGTGACGAGCGTCGAGCCAACCGAAGCGGGTGCGCGGGCCACGATGAGCATCGCCAGCAAGTACAAGATCCCGATCGACGCGTCGGCGAACGTGCACTCAGTGTCGGCGGTTGGTGAGCAGTATCTGGACCTGGTGTCCAAGGGCAATCCGCCGCAGCACTTCCGGCCCGGGCAGACCATCCCCCAAAAATTCGCAGACGGGCGCCCCCGCAACACGGTGCCGTCCCCGATCGGGCCGGCCTTGGATACCGCCAACCGCGGGTTGGCGGCGCTGCCGGCGGACAAGATCGGCGGGCTGCTCGACGAAACCGCCCAAGCGGTCGGCGGGTTGGGTCCGTCGCTGCAGCGGTTGGTCGACTCCACCCAGGCGATCGTCGGTGACTTCAACACCAACATCACCGATATCGACGACATCATCGCCAACTCCGGTCCGATCTTGGACAGCCAGGCCGAGTCCGGCGACGCGATCCAGCGCTGGGCCGCGAACCTGAACACGCTCGCGTCGCAGGCCGCCGCCCAAGACCCGGCCGTGCGGCGGATCCTGCCGCAGGCGGCGGCGTCGGCGGACCAGGTCGCCGGGGTGCTCGGCGGTTTGCGCGAGTCGCTGCCGCAGACGCTGGCCAACCTCGAGATCTTCTTCGATATGTTCAAGCGCTACCACGGCTACCTCGAGGGCATCCTGGTGGCGCTGCCGCAGGAGGCGTCGGCGGCGCAGACGGCCACCCTCCCGTTCGAGTCGGAGCACCGGGCGCTGCTGCCACTGGGGCTCACGATCAACCAACCGCCGCCCTGTATGACCGGGTTCTTGCCGGCGTCGGAGTGGCGGTCCCCCGCCGACACCAGCCTGCAGCCGCTGGTGGACGGGCTGTACTGCAAGATCCCCAAGGACGCCCAGAACGTGGTGCGCGGCGCGCGGAACATCCCGTGTGCCGATGTGCCGGGCAAGACGGCGGCCACCCCGAAGGAATGCCGTAGTGACAAGCCGTACGTGCCGCTGGGCACCAACCCGTGGTACGGCGACCCGAACCAGATCCGCAACTGCCCGGCGCCGGGCGCGCGCTGCGATCAGCCGGTCGACCCCGGCCGGGTGATCCCGGCGCCATCGATCAACAACGGGATGAACCCGGCCCCGGCCGACAAACTGCCGCCGCCGGTGCGGCTGCCCGACGGGACGATGTCGCCCGGCGGGACCCCGCCGCCGGTCAGCGACCCGCTGACGCGGCCGGGCACCGGGACGGTCGAGTGCAACGGCCAGCAACCTAACCCGTGTGTATACACTCCGGGTGCGGCGCCCTCAGCGATCTACAGTCCGTCCAGTGGACAGCTGATTGGGCCCGACGGCGTCAGATACACCGTCGATAACTCGAGCAACACAGGAGACGACGGATGGAAGGAGATGCTGGCACCGGTCAGCTGAACCACCCCGAACCTGACGCCACGTCGTCGCCCACGGATGAAATGGACCAGACCAGCACGGCGGCTGCTTCGCCAGAAGCGGCCGCCGGAACCGACCAGACCAGCACCGAACCCGCCGCTGACCTGCCGGAGGCTGACGCCGCCGGTGGCGATGCGGTAGTCCGGGGTCCGTCGCGACTGCGGGGCCGCTGGCTGATCGGCATCGCCGCGGTGCTGATCGTGCTCGCCGGCGTGCTGGGTGCGGGTGGTTACCTGGCGCTGCGTTTCCACCGCGACAGCCAAGCCACCGCACGGGCCGACGGGGCCGCCATCGCCGCGGCCAAGGACTGCATGACCGCACTGAACGCACCCGATCCGGCGGCGATGCAGGCCAGCCAGCGCAAGATTATCGAGTGCGCCACCGGTGCCTTCGAGGCACAAGCCCCGATGCTGAGCAGCCTGCTCGCCGACGCCTACGCCCAGGCGGATGTCCACGTGCAACTGCTGGACCTGCGGGCGGCGGTGGAACGCAACAACGACGACGGGTCCATTGACGTGTTGACGGTGCTGCGGCTCATCGTGTCGAGCACCGGCAAGGAAGTGAGCTATCGGCTGCGGGTGACGATGGCACCGGTGGACGGCGATTACAAGGTGGCCAAGGTCGACCAGGTGGCGCAGTGACCGCAGCGCTGGCGGACGCGCCGACCACCGAGAGCACCGCAGCGGCCGGCGGGAAGTCCGCCGCGCGCTGGCCCGCGCGGGCCGGCGCATTCGTCGTCGACGTGCTACCCGCCACCGGTGTGGTCGCCTCGGCGGCGCTGGCCGCGTTGACCCTGCCGCCGTACGGACTGTGGTGGTGGATCTGCGTCTGGGTCGGCGGCGTAGCGATGCTGGCGATTCCGGTCAACCGGGTGATCCTGCCGTCGGTCACCGGGTGGAGCCTGGGCCGCGCGGCCTTTGGTGTGCAGGTGGTGCGCCGCGGCGGCGACCCGGCGGGCCCGGTGCGGCTCGCGGTGCGCGACCTCGCGCACCTGCTGGACACGCTCGCGCTGCTGCTCGGCTGGTTCTGGCCGCTGTGGGATCCGCCCCACCGCACCTTCGCCGACATGCTGCTGGGCACCGAAGCCCGCGCGGTGCGGTGTCCCGCGCCCCCGCGAGCCGTGCAGCGGCGGGTGGTGGCGCTGGTCAGCGCCGCCGCCGTGCTGTGCGCCGCGCTGGGTGCGCTGAGCTTTTTCGTCGTCTACCAGCGGGACCGCGCAAACGACCAGGCCCGCACCCAGTTGAGCGAGCAGGGGCCCAGAATCGTCGCCGAACTGCTGACTTACGACACCAAGACGCTGACGGAGGACTTCGCCCACGCGCAATCGTTGACCACCGACAACTACCGCGGTCAACTCATCGAGGTGCAGCAGACGGTGCAGAAGGGGGCGGTACCGCACGCGTACTGGATTCCCGACAGCGCGGTGCTGGCGGTGGCGCCGCGTCACGGAACCATGCTGATGTTTTTGCGGGGCCAAGCCGGTGACCCGCCCCAGATCCGGCCGATCACCGCGACCCTGCGGGTGCAGTTCGCGAAACCCGCCGACCGTTGGCTCGTCGATGACCTGGCCTTCGTCCCGCCGCCGCAGCCGCAGGGGCATCGATGAGCCCGCGGCGCAAGATCGAACTCGGCGAGCCCGGCCTGCTGGTCGCACCGCCGCCC